>NZ_JBEXPR010000010.1:0-267506 GCF_040612135.1 Streptomyces sp. NPDC006458
CATCGACCGGACCACCTACAAAGCAGCCATCAACATCACCATGCTCACAACCAGCACTTGACGCCCCGGCCCCGCCCTTAACTGAACGGCGTTGGGGCTAGACGAGGGCCAGGGGCGGTCGTCGATCCGGCGGGCCCCCACCACCCGGTGAGGGCCGGCGCCCGCCACCTGCCAGGTACGGGAACCCGTCGGGCGGCCCGCGCGTTGTCCGGTCGAGGGTCACGGCCGGGCCGCCGCGTCCCTGGTCACGACAGCAGGGGGGCGTGATGACCGCGTTGGTCCCCGGGGGCAATCTGGCGCTCCCGCGCGGCGCGCTGACCGTGCGGGTGCCGGGGCCGTTCGACGTCTCCGCGCTGATCACCGACGACGGCGGCCGGGTGCGCGACGACGCCGACTTCGTGTTCTACAACCAGCCGTCCGCGCCGGGCGCCCGCCTCGGCGGTGACACGCTCACCGTCGATCCGGGCGCCCTGCGGTCCGGCGCCACGCGGGTCACGGTCGTCGTGAGCCCGGACGAGCCGGACACCCCGTTCAGCCGTCTGCCCTCCCCCGTCCTCCAGGTCTGCGGGCCGGACGGCCGGTCCCTCGCCCGGTTCGCGGCGCCGCGCCCTCGGACGGAGACCGTGCTGCTGCTGGTGGAGATCTACCGCCGCGGCGACATGTGGAAGGTGCGGGCCCTGGGCCAGGGGTACGCCGACGGACTGGCCGGTGTCGCCCGGGACTTCGGGGTGGACGTGGTGGAGAGCGAGGCGGAGACCGCGACGGCCTCGGTGGGCGACGGGCCCGCGCCCGTGGGTGCCGTCCCCACGGTCGTGGATCTGCGCGTCGGCCCGGCCCTGTCCGGCCGCACCGAACCGGGCGGTTCCAGCGTGGCCGACGCCTGGCTCGGACCGGTCAACTCCGCTCGCGCGCACGCCGGTTCACCGGGTGTGACATGGGATGCCCGGCTCGCGGCCGCCGCGCAGGAGCACGCCTCGGTGATGGCCGCCGCCGGACGGCTCGGCGTGGAGGGGCGGGACGGTCTGGCGGTCTACCAGCGCGTGACCCGTACGGGATACGCGTATGTGAACGTCGGCGAGCATCTGGTGTCCGGGCCACGCACCCCGCAGGAGTTGCTCGCCTCCTGTCTGCGGACCGACCAGGCCCGGCGCACGGTGCACGACGCCGTGTTCACCCACGCGGGTCTCGGCCGGGCGACGGGCGACCGGGGCGGTGACGTGTTCTGGACCGCGCTTTGGGCCCGGCCGCTCGGACCAGGCGACCTGGGCCGTACGGAGGCCGAGGTCGTGGCCCTCACCAACCGCGAGCGCGCCTCGGCCGGGCTGCCGCCGCTCGCCACGGACCCGCTGCTGACCAGGGCCGCGCAGGCGCACAGCGCGGACATGGTGGCCCGGGACTTCTACTCCCACACCTCGCCGGACGGCAGCGGGCCCCGGGACCGGGCCGCCGCCGCGGGCGCCGTGCGGCGCTCGACCGGCGAGAACATCGCCTGCGGGCAGCGCTCCGAGGCCGAGGTGGTCACCGGCTGGATGAACAGCCCGGGGCACCGGGCGAACATCCTCAGAGCCGGGTTCACCCACATAGGGATCGGTTTCGCGGGCGGCGGCCGGGCGGGCACCTACTGGACCCAGTTGTTCGGCGCCTGACAGCCGCGCGGAGCCCGGCGACGGGGACCCCTGACAGCAGGAGGACGGCCCTCTCCGCAACCCCGGCCCGGCCTCATGGGTGGGCGGCACAGCGAAAGGCAAGGTCTTGATCAGCATCTCGGACATCGAAGGCGCGGCGGAGCGGATCGCCGGGCACATCGTCCGCACGCCCACCGTGGCGAGCCCGGGGCTCGGCGAACTGCTCGGCGCACCGGTCACCGCGAAGCTGGAACTGCTCCAGCACACCGGCTCGTTCAAGGTGCGCGGGGCGACGGCCAAGCTGCTGTCCCTCGGGGCGGCCGAGCGCGCGGCCGGGGTCGTGGCGGTGAGCGGCGGCAACCACGGCATCGCGTTCGCGACCATGGCCGCCGCCCTCGATGTGAAGGCCACACTCGTCATGCCGCGCTCGGCCCCGGCCCGTGCGGTGCGCATCGCCGAGGCGGCGGGGGCCTCCGTGCGGCTGACCGACGCGATGGACGAGGCGTTCGCGCTGACCGAGCGGCTGCGCGACGAGGGCATGACCCTGGTGCACCCCTTCGACGACCCGCTGGTGATCGCGGGCCAGGGCACCGTGGGGCTTGAGTTCGCCGCGGACGCCGGGGAGCTGACGGACGTACTGGTCAGCATCGGTGGCGGCGGGCTGATCTCCGGGGTCGCCGCGGCGCTGACGGCGCTTCGGCCGGGGGTGCGGGTGTGGGGCGTGGAGACCGAGGGGGCCGAGGCGATGTCCGCGGCCCTCGCGGCGGGCGGCCCGGTGCCGGTGCCGCTGTCCTCGATCGTGAGCACCCTGAGCGCCCCGTCCGTGTCCCGGCTGACCTACGAGCATGTGGCGGCCCTGGTCACCGAGGTGCTGGTGGTCCCCGACCGGGAGGCGGTGCGGGGCTCGCTGGAGTTCGCCGAGCACGCCAAGCTCTGGACCGAGCCGGCCGCGGGCTGTCTGCTGCCGGCCGCCCGTCAGGTCCTGGAACGGGTCGGCGAGGGTGCCCGGCTCGGCCTGGTGGTGTGCGGGGGCAACGCCTCGCCCGCCGACATGGCCGCATGGACGCGGCGCTTCGGGCTGCTCCCCGCCGCGGACGATTCGTCCTGACGGTGAGTCAACGTTGTCACGACCGTTGAACACCCGGCCGCTCGCCCGCCGTACCTCTGGGAAAGGGTGGCAGCCAGGGGTGCAGCGAGGGAATGACGATGGTCGAGGCGCATGTCTCCGCGGAAGAGTTGATCGCCGGCAGATACCGGCCCCTTCACATGGTGCACCAGGAGACGAACCGGGTCGGATGGTACGGCGAGGACCTGGAGACGGGACGACCGTGCCTGCTGACACAGGTGGGGCTGCCCGAAGGGCTGGACGAGCAGGCGGCACGGCGGACGGTGGGCCGGGTGCTGCGTGCCTCGGAGACCATGCGGTCGCTGTGTCCGGACCGGGTCCCGGCGGTCCTGGACGCGGTGACCTGGGCGGGCGCGCTGTGGACGGTCACGGACTGGGTGGGCGGCACTCCGCTCGGGGAACTCATCGCCCAGCGGGGCACGTTGAACTATGTGCGGGCGGCGCGGATCGGTCTGGAGCTGCTCGATGTACTGGACGCCGCGCATGCCGCGGGCATCACACACGGTGAGCTGAGCCCCGGCCAGGTGATCGTCCCGGACCGCGGCCCGGCCGTCGTGGGCGGGTTCGGGCTGGCGGGCTCTACGCTCGCCCCCCGGCTGGCGGCCCCGTCGTACGCCTCGCCCGAGCAGGCACGCGACGAGCGGATCGGTCCGGCGGCGGACCTGTGGGCGCTGGGCGCGATCCTCTACACGATGGTGGAGGGCCGTCCGCCGTACCGGGAGCGCGAGCGGCCCGAGGTCACGCTGAAGGGCGTCGACCGGCTGCCGCTGCGCGCCCCGGTGCGCGCCGGCCCGCTCGGCCGGGCCGTGCAGGGGCTGCTCCGCAAGAACTCGCGGGAGCGGCTGCCCCGGCCGGTGGTCCGGGAGGCGCTGAACCGGGCGCTGCGCGAGGAGTCCGACGCGTCCTGTGTGTTGCAGCGTCCCCGGCTGCGGCGGGCGTACGCGTCCGTGCGGCACGCGGGTTCGGGCCGGGGCGGGCGCATGCTGGCCGTCGGCACGACCCTGGCGGTCGTCACGGTCGCGCTGGCGGTGCTGGTCGCGACGGGCGCGCTGTCCGGCTCCGACACGGCCGCGTCGGGTGGTACGGCGCCCAGGACCACCACTCCGGCCGACCCGGCCCCGACGGCGCCGGGCGCGTCGGCCGTGCCGCCCTCCGGGCCCGCGGCGGCTGCCCCCGCTCCGACCGCGGGTTTCCGCACGTACGACTCCCCCGAGGGCTTCTCCGTCGATCTGCCCGAGGGCTGGGCGCCGCTGAGCACGACCCGGATGGCGGACCTGGCCTATCGCGTGGTCCTCGGCCGGTCCGGCGAGCCGCGCACGCTCACCGTCACCTACAGCGAGCGCCTCGGCCCGGACCCGGTCGCCGTCTGGCGGGAGGTGGAGCCGGGGCTGCGCGCGGCGGGCGGCTACCGCCGGATCGGGGCGATCCGGGCGCTGACGTACCAGGGCCGCAGGGCGGCGGACATGCAGTGGGTCACCACGGCGGGCGACGACCGGGTGCGCACCCTCGGCCGCGGTTTCCTCGTCGGCGGCGGCCGCGGCTACTCGCTGCGCTGGTCGACACCCGCCGCCGACTGGGACAGCGCCGCCAACCGCGCGGCACTGGACGTCTTCCTGCGGAGTTTCCGGCCCGAGTGAGGGGTGTCAGGCCTGGGTGAGGGGTGTCAGGCCTGGGTGAGGGGTGTCAGGCCCGGGTGACGGGTGTCCCGCGGCTGACGGGTGTTCAGGCCCGGGTCACCGGCGCCCGCAGGCGGTCCAGCCGGGCGCCGTGCAGCGGCGCGGTCCGCCAGCGGGCCCGGAAGGCGCGGTCGGCGAGCGTGCAGGTGATCACCAGCCGGTGCGGGGTCTCCAGGAACTGCGTCTCGAACTCCAGCGTGCCCGGGTCGGCCCAGCCGCCGCTGACGGCGACGGGCAGCGGCTCCTCGCTCACGGTCCAGCCGCCGGTGCCGAGGCGCAGTGCGATCCGGTGGCCGTTCTCGGTCAGGGTGGCTGTCCAGCCGTCGGGGCCCGAGTCCAGCTCGACACCGTTCAGGCTGCGCTGGTCCGCGCAGACACCGCCGTAGGGGGTGAAGGACGCCCCGGCCCAGTCCTCGGCGCGCTCGGGCGGGGCGGGTTCGCCGGCCGCGGGCGGCAGCGCGAGCCGGGAGAGCCGCTCACGCAGGGCGGCGTCGGCCTCGTCGGCGCCGGTCAGGGGGGCGGGCCCGCAGGCGGGCAGCAGGTGCTGCCAGACGAGGTTCAGCACGGTCTGCATCTGCTCGGTGGCCGCGGTCGTCACGACCACGGCGTCCTGCTCGGGCAGCACCAGACAGAACTGGCCGTACGCCCCGTCGCCGCGGAAGCCGTGGCGGGAGCGCCAGAACTGGATGCCGTAGCCCTGGTCCCAGTCCGGGACGTCGCTGAAGCCCATGCCGCCGTCGGTCGGCACATGCGCGCGGGTGGCCTCGGCGACCCAGCCCTCCGGCAGCAGCCGCCGCCCCCGCCAGACACCGTCGCGCAGATACAGCTCGCCGAACCGGGCGACGGCGTCGGTGGTCAGATGCAGTCCGCTGAAGCCGAGTTCGCGGCCGGTGCCGTCGCGCAGCCAGGCCGCCTCGCCGATGCCGAGCGGGTCCAGCAGCCGGGGGCGCAGATACACGCTCAGCGGCTGGCCGGTGACCTTCTGGAGGATCGCGGCGAGGGAGTAGGTGGCGGGCTGGTTGTAGGCGAAGACGGTGCCGGGGTCGCGCTCCGGCGGGTGGAGCAGGAAACCGCGGACCGGCTCGGCCGGGTCGGTGCCGTAGGCGGCGTCGACCATCTCGGCGAGATGCCCGCTGGACATGGTCGCCGCGTGCCGGACGAGCATGGCGCGGCTGCGCGGGTCGGTGATCTCGGCCTCGAACTCGGGGAAGTGGGAGATCACCGGGTCGTCGAGGCCGATCAGCCCCTCGGCGACGGCGAAGGCCGCGGCGGTCGAGGTGAAGCTCTTGCTCAGCGAGTACAGCAGGTGGGGGCGCTCGGGGGTGTACGGCGCCCACCAGCCGGCGGCCACGACCCGGCCGTGGCGCAGGATCATGAGGCTGTGAGGTTCGATGTCGGGCGCGGCGTCGAGGGCGTCGAGAAGGGCGAGGACACCGGTGGCGTCGACACCCTGGGCGGCCGGGGTGCTGAAGGGCAGGGGGCGCGCGGTCATGGGGCCATCCTGTCCGGGCGGGGCCCGGATATCGAGCCTCTTTTCGAGGCGTGGGTCAGGACCGGGGCGACGCGGCGGGGGATATCCCCTCCGGGGAGCGCGGGCCGGGCGGCGCCCGGCGGGCCGGGATTCGCCGGACAGGCCGTGGGGGTGGCGAAGATCGGCGAAAGGGTGGATATAGGCTTTCCGTCCGCACCGGACGCGGCCCCGGCCCCGCGTCCCCGCGACCCCGCTACCAGGAGAACGTCCGTGACGCTGGCGCCCGCCCCGCTCGACCCGACCCCCGCCTCCCCCGCGCCGCTGTCCGATCTCGTGGCGCGTGACGCGCGCGAGTTCGGCGCGTACGCGCGCACCGGCGGGTGGGCCTTCGCCCTGATGGTGGCGCGCAGCGTGCGGCCGGGCGGCCAGGGCGCGCAGGAGACACCGAAGGTGTCGGCGAAGGAGTTCGCCGAGCTGGCCGGGTGCTCCGCGGAGCGGGTCATGCGCTACTACAAGGCGTGGGACCGGGCCGCGGACGACGCGCTCGTGCCGCAGTTCGAGGCGCTCGCGCCGGGCCAGGAGGTCGAACTGCCGGACGCGGACGCGTGGTCGAGCTACTACACGGCCCGCTCCAGCGCCGCCTCCGAGCGGGGCACCGCCATCACGGAGGCCGCCGAGGCCGAGGGCATCCGGCCGACGAAGGCGCTGGAGGTCGCCGAGAACCCGACCGCGCTGCGCGCCGCGATCCTTGCCGATCCCTCCACCGCCCGCGCCGCCCGCCGGGCGCTGCTCGACCGGGTGCGCGAGGACCCGGAACTCCAGGCCGAGTTGGCGCGGGACGTCGTCCGCACGGACGATCTGAAGAAGGCCGTCGCCAGCGAGAGCAGGGCGGCGGACCGGATCGGCTACGTCCGGCAGATCGCCGAGTCCGGCCAGATCCGCACCCCGGCCGGGCAGACCGTCGACGCCCCGGTCGATGTGCGGCAGGAGGCCGAGCGGCATCTGTCGCTGATCGACGAGCTGGAGGAGGACGAGGACTGCGGCGACTGGGCGACCGAGGCGTACGGCACGATGAAGTCGCTGGTCGCCGAGGCCGTGGAGGCCGACCCCGAACTGCGCGTCCAGGAGCGTCGGACGAGGTTCTACAGCAGCCTGCAGAAGGCGACGAAGGCGTTCGAGGAGCTGACCTTCGACGACGCGCAGGACTTCTACGAGGACGACATGGTCCAGCAGTTGGAGGAACTCCAGGTGGCCGTCGCCGGCTGCATCACGGCGCTGCGCGGGGCGCAGGAGGGCCGCTCCGGGGAGTGAGGTCCCGGCCCCCACCCGGGGTTGAGTACGCGTACTCATGTCGCCGTCCTCGGGCCGCCGCCACGATGGGGCTCCCACGAAGAGGAGTCGACCCATGACCGCCCTGTCCGTCCTGCCCGCAGGTACCGCCGCCCCGCGCCGCCGGGTGCCGCCCTTCGTGTTCGCCGCGGTGGCCCTCGCGGGGCTCGCGGTGTCCGCCTGGGCGCCGCACGACCGTACGACGTGGTTCCTGGAGACGGTCTGGGTGCTCGTCGGGCTGCCGCTGGTCGCCCTGACCTGGCGGCGCTTCCCGCTCACCGGGCTGCTGTGCGGGCTGCTCGCTGCGCACGCCCTGGTGCTGTCGCTGGGCGGCCACTACACGTACGCCGAGGTGCCCATGGGTGACTGGGTGCGCGACACGTTGGGCCTGGAGCGCAATCCCTACGACCGCTTCGGGCATCTGATGCAGGGCTTCGTACCCGCGATCCTGGTCCGGGAGCTGCTCAGCCGTACCTCGCCGCTGCGCGGCAGCCGCTGGCTGGCGCCGCTGACAGTGTGCGCGTGCCTCGCCTTCAGCGCGGTCTTCGAGATGTTCGAATGGGCGGCGGCCGTGATCGGCGGGCACTCGGCGGACGCGTTCCTGGCCACCCAGGGCGATGTGTGGGACACCCAGTGGGACATGTTCTGCGCCCTGGTCGGCGCCACGGTCTCGCTCCTGCTGCTCGGCCGGGCGCACGACCGGCAGCTCGCGCGGGCGACGGCGGCTCAGCGGTCCGTGTGATGGTGCCTGGCCCACAGCGGGATGCCGAACCAGCACAGCAGATACCAGAGCAGGACCCCCCCGACCAGGTAGGGGACGAAGTCCCCGTCGGTCGCCACCCGCAGGATCAGCAGCAGGGAGCCGGTCATGGTGGCGAGCAGCAGCACGAGTCCGGCCAGGGTGAAGCGCGAGGCCCAGCGCACCGCTTCCGGTTTCACCCGTTGGCCGGAGACCAGCCGGTGCAGGGAGACAGGCCCGATCAGGGTGCCGGTGGCGGCGGCGCCCAGCACGACGGTCACCATGTAGATCGTCTGGTCGGTGTCCTCCAGCCTGCGGTAGGTCGGCGTGAACACCACGGTCAGCAGGAAGCCGAAGAGGATCTGCACCCCCATCTGGGCCACACGGACCTCCTGGAGCAGCTCACCCCACATGCGGTCGGCGCGCTCCTCCCGGGTCTCGTCGCGGCCCGTGCGCTGCGTCGGCTCTGCCATGCGCACCGGGTACCGTGACATCGGACCCTCAAACGGCGGTGATTCGCACAGCCGTCACCCACGCGGGTGAGGCGAATCGGCCGCGGGCCGGGCGTGGCGGGCGCCGACCCTACGGTGTGGCCGTGACCGATCATGAGCCCTCCCCGCCCGGCGCGCTGAGCCGCCGCGGCTTCCTCTCCTCGGCCGCCGCCCTGGCGGCCGGACCCGTGCTGGTCCGGGCCGATCCGGCGGTGGCCGCCGTGGAGCTGCCGGACTTCCCCGCGGACGTGCCGCTGTACCGCACGGCGTACCGCAACTGGGTCGGGGACATCACCGCCCACGGGCTGTGGGCCTGCGCTCCGGAGACCCCCGGGCAGGTGGTGGCGGCCGTCAACTGGGCCTGGCGGCACGGCACGCGGGTGCGGGCCAGGGGCGCCTCGCACGGCTGGTCGCCGCTGACGATCCCGGCCGGCACCCCGGCCGGGGCTCCGGTGCTGCTGGTCGACACCACCCGCGGTCTGACCGGCCTGAGCGTGGAGTCCTCCGGTACCGTCCGCGCCGGGACGGGCGTGACCATGGAGGCCCTGCTCACCCGCCTGGAGGAGCACGGTCTGGGGCTGACGGCCGTGCCCGCTCCCGGCGACCTCACGCTCGGCGGCGCGCTGGCGGTCGACGCGCACGGCACGGCCGTACCGGCACAAGGTGAGCGGCGGCCGGCCGGACACACGTACGGGTCGCTGAGCAATCTGGTGCTCTCGCTCACCGCGGTCGTCTGGGACCCGGAGGCGGGCGCCTACACGCTGCGCACCTTCCGACGCGACGAGACGGACTGCGCGGCCCTGCTCGTCCATCTCGGCCGGGCGCTGGTCACGGAGGTCGTGCTGCGCGTGGGGACGAACGCCAGTCTGCGCTGCGTCAGCCGCACGGACATCCCGGCCGCCGAACTGTTCGCCGCACCGGACTCGGGCGCCCGGCGCACCCTCGCGAGCTTCGTCGAGGAGTCGGGGCGGGTGGAGGCGATCTGGTTCGCCTTCACCGAGCACCCGTGGCTGAAGGTGTGGAGCGTGGCGCCGACCCGGCCGCTCACCTCGCGGCGGGTGACACGGCCGTACAACTACCCGTTCTCCGACAGTGTTCCGACGGTGGTCGCCGATCTGGTGGGACGGATCGTGACGGAGGGCGCCTGGTACCTGGCTCCGGTGCTGGGCAACGCGCAGTTCGACGTGGCCGCGCTGGGACTGGTGACGACGCTGTCCGCCGACCTCTGGGGGCCGTCGAAGAACACGCTGCTGTACGTCCGCCCGACCACCCTGCGGGTGCACGCCAACGGGTACGCGGTGCTGACGTCCCGGGCCGAAGTGCAGCGCGTCGTCGCCGAGTTCACCGCGTTCTACCGGGAGCGGCTGACGGCGTACGCGGCGCAGGGCCGCTTCCCGGTGAACGGCGCGGTGGAGATCCGGGTGACCGGGCTGGACGACCCGGCCGAGGCGGAGTCGGCGGGCGCGAGGGTGCCGCTGCTGTCGGCGCTGCGTCCGGTCGGGGGACGTCCCGACTGGGACACGGCGGTGTGGCTGGACGTGCTGACGCTGCCGGGCACCAAGGACGCGGAGCCCTTCCTGCGCGAGCTGGAGCGGTTCCTGCTGAGCGCCTTCGACGGCGGCCGCGCCCTGGCCCGGGTGGAGTGGTCCAAGGGGTGGGCGTACACCGACACGGCCGCCTGGAGCGACGAGGAGGTGACCGGCACGGTCGTACCGGCCTCGTTCGGGGAGGCCGAGTGGGGGCGGGCGGCCGGCGTCCTGGACCGGCTCGACCCACACCATGTGTTCGGCAACGCCTTCCTGGACCGGCTGCTGGGCTGAGCGGGCCCGTTACTTGCGGGACTCCAGGGTGCGGGCCTGGGAGCCGCGGGCCAGCTTCGGCCCGAGCCATCGCTTGAGGCGGCGCAGCGCCTCCAACTGGCCCGCGGCGCGGTCGAGTCGGTAGTACAGCTGGGGCGGGACGTACGGCAGCAGCGGTGAGTGGCGCTGGCCGAGCAGGGCGAACATCTGCTGGGGCGGCAGGCGGATGTAGCGCGGCAGGTTCTCGTACCACTGGGCGCTGTGCCGGGCCGCGCTCTGCGCGGACAGCAGGGCCTCCTGCCGCTCGCGCTCGTAGCGGGCGAGGGCGTCGGGCAGGGCGGGGTGCTCGCGCAGGGCGGCGGCCAGGGCGATGGCGTCCTCCAGGGCGAGGGTGGTGCCCGCGCCGATGGAGTAGTGGGTGGTGTGGGCGGCGTCGCCGAGCAGGACCAGGTTGTCGCGGTGCCAGGTGCGGTTGGTCAGGGTGCGGAAGTTCAGCCACTGCGCGCTGCCGTCGGACTGTGCGCGGCCGATGAGCGGGTGGCCGTCGAGGGCGTCCGCGAACAGCTTCTCCAACACGCGCAGTCCGTCGGCCCCGGCGGCCCGGTCGAGGCCGAGCCCGGTCCAGGTGGCGGGGGCGCACTCGACGACGCAGGTGCTGTGGGTGTCGCTGTAGCCGTAGCCGTAGCACCAGATCCAGCCGTGCTCGGTCTCGACGAAGGAGAAGGTGAAGGCGTCGAAGACCTTGGTGGTGCCGAGCCAGATGTAGGAGTTGCGGCCGGCCTCGACCTCGGTGCCGAAGTGGCCGGCGTGCCGGGTGCGCAGGGCGCTGCGCACACCGTCGGCGGCGACCACCAGGTCGGCTTCGGCCGTCCACGCGCCCAGGTCCGTGACCTCGTGCTCGAAGCGCAGCCGGACGCCGAGGGAGCGGGCCCGGTCGGCGAGGATCTCCAGCAGGCGGTGGCGGCCGATGCCGAAGCCCTGGTCGCCGTGGTTGCGGGTGCTGAGGCCGCGGACCTGGGCGACGCCGTCGCTCCAGCGGACCGAGGCCCGGTCGACGGCCCGCGCCGACTCCGGGTCGTGGGCGTGGAGCTTGTCGAGCAGCCCCTGCCAGTAGGTGACGCCCCAGCCGTAGGTCGAGCCCTCCGGATCGCGCTCGTGGACGGTGATGTCGTGGGCGGGATCCTGGATCTTCAGCAGGATCGACAGATACAGGCCGGCGGGCCCGCCTCCGGCGATGACGACCTTCACGCGCACCCCTGGTCATTACTCAGAGCGGTTGATTCGCGACGCAGGGTAGCAGGCGCGAGGGTCGCGAAACGCGTCACTTTCTCCGAGCGGGTCGCGCCCCGCACCGACCGCAGGTAACGCGAAAGATCACCGCGAACCCGCCGCGAAAGGGAAGGAATTCCCCCTTCCGGGCAGACCGAGACCTGTCCGCAGCAAGATCATCTTGGTTCAAACTTGCATGACATGTAAGTAATTGTCCGGATCGGAGCCAACCGGTTCGAAGGGATTTCCGGCCGTTCGCCACGGCCCGATAGGCATGCGACGACATCCGTTCCCCGAACCCAGGAGGTCCGCATGCCGGAACTCACCCGTCGTCGCGCGCTCGCCGCCGGAGCCGCCGGAGCCGCCGCGGCCGCGGTCGGCGCCACCGCCGCCGCCGTCGCCGCCGCACCCCACGCCACCGCGGGCACGTCCGCCGGTCACTCCGCCGCCGCACCCGCCGGTCACCACCACGGCGGCCCGCAGCCCTTCGACGAGGTCTACAAGGGCCGCCGGATACAGGGCCGGGCCGGCGGCGGCCATCACCACGGCACCGGCTACGCGGTGTTCGTGGACGGCGTCGAACTGCATGTGATGCGGAACGCCGACGGCACCTGGATCAGCGTCGTCAGCCACTACGACCCCGTGACCACCCCGCGCGCCGCCGCCCGCGCGGCCGTCGACGAGCTGCAGGGCGCGGCACTGCTGCCCTTCCCCGCCAACTGACGGCGCCGTAAGCGCATTTGAAGCACCACACGCACTTGGAGCACCGCACATGACCGTCCGCAAGAACCAGGCGAACCTGACCGCCGACGAGAAGCGCCGCTTCGTCGCCGCCGTCCTCGAACTCAAGCGCAGCGGCCGCTACGACACCTTCGTCAGCACGCACAACCAGTTCATCGTCGCCGACACCGACAACGGCCCCCGCACCGGCCACCGTTCGCCGTCGTTCCTGCCCTGGCACCGCAGATTCCTGCTGGACTTCGAGCGCGCCCTCCAGGACGTCGACGCCACGGTCGCGCTGCCCTACTGGGACTGGTCCGCCGACCGCTCGACGCGCTCCTCGCTGTGGGCACCGGACTTCCTCGGCGGCACCGGACGCGGCCTCGACGGCCGGGTCATGGACGGGCCGTTCGCCGCATCCACCGGCGACTGGCCGGTCAACGTCCGCGTCGACGGCCGTACGTTCCTGCGCCGCTCGCTCGGCACGTCCGTGCGCGAACTGCCCACCCGGGCCGAGGTGGAGTCGGTGCTGGCGATGCCGGTGTACGACATGGCGCCCTGGAACAGCGGTGCGGACGGGTTCCGCAACCATCTGGAGGGCTGGCGCGGGGTGAACCTGCACAACCGCGTCCACGTCTGGGTCGGCGGGCAGATGGCCACCGGGGTCTCCCCCAACGACCCGGTGTTCTGGCTGCACCACGCCTACATCGACAAGCTGTGGGCCGACTGGCAGCGCCGTCACCCCGGCTCCGGCTATCTCCCGGCCGCCGGGACCGCGGACGTCGTCGATCTCCAGGACACGATGACGCCCTGGAACGACGTACGCCCGGCCGACCTGCTGGACCACACGGCGCACTACACCTTCGACGCGGCCTGATCAGGCGGCGAAGCCGTCAGGCGTCGGCCGAGCGGCACTCCGGGTGGCCCCAGCCGGAGGCGTTCTTGGCGATCTGCTCGCCCGCCGCGTAGGAACGGCCGCACACCCCGCAGCGGCCGGGGAACTTCGCCTTGATCGTGCGCGAGGACCCCGCGCTCCCGGCCCCGCCGCCGCGGGCACCCCGGGCGGCGGGCTTGCGGCGCGGGGCCTTGGCCGGGACGTCGGGCGCGGGCGGCGGCTCGGGGGAGCCGAGGGCGCTGCCCGCGCTCTCCTGGATGCTCGCCGCCTGGCTGGCAGCCCGGTCGGCGAAGTCGTTGAGCCGGTCGCCGTCGACCTGGTGCGCGGGGACGTAGCGGAACTCGACGTCGCGGCCCACGAGCAGCTCGTCGATGCGGACCACGAGCTCCTGGTTGGCGACCGGCTTCCCGGCGGCCGTCTTCCAGCCGTTGCGCTTCCAGTTGGGCAGCCAGGCGGTGACGGCCTTCATGGCGTACTGCGAGTCCATGCGGATCTCGATGGGTACGGCCGGGTCGGTCGCCGTCAGCAGACGCTCCAGCGCGGTGAGCTCCGCGACGTTGTTGGTGGCCGTGCCGAGCGGTCCGGCCTCCCAGCGGTCGGGCGTCTGAGACGCGTCGGCGACGACCCAGGCCCAGCCCGCCGGTCCGGGGTTTCCCTTGGACGCCCCGTCGCACGCGGCCACCACACGTTCACGCATGGGTCCGATCATGCCATGGGCCGGCGGGCCGCCCAGTCGCGCCTCGGACGCCCCGCCTCGGAAGCCCCGCCTCAGACGTCGGTGCTCCGCGGCATCTCACCCGCGGTCGTCGTGAGGTCGATCACCGAGAAGTTGGCGCCCTGCGGGTCGCTGATCGCGGCGAAGCGGCCGAAGGGCGTGTCCATCGGGCCGAACCGCAGCACGCCGCCCCGCTCGGTCGCCTTCTCCACGGCCTCGTCGCAGTTGGGCACCGAGAAGTAGACGTTGATGTACGGCGGCACCTCGGGCGGGAACTCGTCCGTCATCCGCATCCGGCCGAGGACGGTGTCCTTGCCGAGGTTGTACATGCGGAAGTCGACGTTGTCGTCCTGCATCTGCTTCGCGCTGTAGCCGAAGACAGCCGGCAGGAAGGTGTCGGACTTCTCCGGTTCGCGAGTGAACACCTCGGCCCAGCAGTACGCGCCGGGCTGCTCGGGCGGCGCCTCGAAGCCCTCGTGGGTGCCGCCCTGCCAGACGCCGAAGACGACGCCGCTCGGGTCGCGCGCGAGCAGCATGGTGCCGAAGTCGCCGACCTGCATCGGCCCCATCAGCACCTCACCGCCGTTGTCGCGGATCTTCGTCGCGGTCGCCGCCGCGTCCGGGGAGGCGATGTAGAGGCACCACTGCGAGACGCCCTCCTGGCCGGGCATCGGCGGCACGACGGCCGCGACCGCCTTGCCGGCGGCGTAGGCCTGGGTGTAGTTGCCGTACTCCGACGAAGACTCGCCGAAGGTCCAGCCGAGGACGTCACCGTAGAAGCTCTTGGCCCCTTCCAGGTCGGTGAACATCGCGTCCACCCAGCAGGGGGTTCCCTCAGGTCGTGCGGCCATGATCGGCCCTCTCGGATTCGGGGACATGTCCGAAAGGTCACGCTATCCACCCCACGCCGCGCCCGCGCGCCGAACGCGTCCTCCCGTACGGGCCGGCCCGCGGGGTGCGGCGAGGGGGGCGTGCGCCCCCGGGGGTGTGGGGTGCGTGGAGCGGCGTGCGCGGCCGGGGCCCGGTGCCGTCCGCCTCAACCGGAATGTTTGCCCCCGCAGACGCGCGAAGCCGCCCCTTTCGCGCCGTACCCGCCTTGCGTCACTCCTGTTTCGCTTGTTGCCGAGCACGACCGGCTCGCCCGTCGACGTTCATGTGCCCGTCCCTCACCCGGGAGGAAAATGTCCACGCCGGACAGCACCGCCGATCCCGTCACCGACGACCCCGCTCCCGCTCCCGCTCCCGCTCCCGACGGTCAGCTCACCAGTCTCAGCACCGAGGCCGCACGCCGGCTCACCACCACCAACGCGCAGGCCCGCAAACGCGGCATCGACGACAAGGTGCGCTACCACCACCGCAACATGCTCGACACCGGCTTCGAGTCCGGCGCGTACGCGGCGTCCTGGAACAACGAGTCCACCATGTACGTCGAGCTGGACCTGCTGTTCGCCGAGCACTCCCGACTGCTGCGCCCCGGCGGACGCTATGTGGTCGTCACCGGCTGCTACAACGACACCTACGGCCGGGCCTCGCGCGAGGTGTCCCTGATCAACGCCCACTACATCTGCGACATCCATCCGCGGTCGGAGTACTTCCGGGCGATGGCCCGCAACCGGCTGGTGCCGGTGCATGTGGCCGACCTGACGGAAGCGGCCGTCCCCTACTGGGAGTTGCGCCGCCAGGCCGACCATCTGGTCACCGGGATCGAGGACACGTTCCTCGACGCCTACCGCAACGGCAGCTTCCAGTACCTGCTCATCGCGGCCGACCGGGTCTGACGGAAGGCGCGCGGGGCGGCGTGCGTACGCCCGGCGAGGCGGACGGCGATGAACTCGTCGTCGTCCGCCTCGCCGGGCGTACGTCGCGACGAGAAGGGGAAGTCGTCGTCGTTCAGGACGGCCAGGGCCCGGCCAGGGCCGGCGTGCGGACGGCGGCGCCGAGCAGCAGACAAGGCCTTCTGAGGTGCCTCCGTCTGTCCGGCCCCCACGACGAGCACACCGAAGCCGTGCCCGGTGCGCTCCCCCTGCATCCTGCGGATCGCGCGGGAGATCACCTGGGCGGTCGCGGAGCGCACCGGACGCTGACCGCACGGTCACTCGCCCGCGTGCGCCTTCCGCAGGGCGGCGATGTCCAGCTTCTTCATGCCGAGCATGGCCTGCGTGGCACGGGACGCCTTCTGCGGGTCCGCGTCGCCCATCCATTCGGCGAGCCGGTCCGGAACGACCTGCCAGGAGACGCCGAAGCGGTCCTTGAGCCAGCCGCAGGGGCCCTCCTCGCCGCCGTTCCCGGTGAGCCTGGTCCAGTAGTAGTCGATCTCCTCCTGGTCCGAACAGAAGATCTGGAAGGAGATCGCCTCGTTGAACGTGAACTCCGGGCCGCCGTTGAGGGCGCAGAACTTGTGGCCGTTGGCCGTGAACTCGGCCGTCAGGACGGTACCGGCCGGGCGCGGGGCGCCCTCGGGGTAGTGGGAGACGCTGTCGACGCTGGAGTTCTTGAAGATCGAGACGTAGTACTGCGCGGCCTCCTCGGCCTGGTCGTCGAACCACAGGCACGTGGTGAAACCGTCGGCGGTCATGTCGTCCTCCTGGGGTGGGGAACCGGTCGCGAATAAGGACCGGAGCAGTGCGCGGAACTCATCGCTCCCCGCGCGAGAAACCGCGCGGAACTCATCGCTCCGCGCGGAGAAACCCCTCGCCGCGCCCGTGGAACGTCCGCGCTCTGCCCGCAGCAGATCTGCCGCGGGCAGAGAAGCCGCCGGTGGGCCCGGTGGTGGGGCAACAGTGGAGGCGACGGCATCCACGACCGCACGAGGAGGACCGATGACTCCACTCACCATGCTCGCCCCGCGGGCCGAGGAGGGCGACACGCCGCCCACCCGGTTCGACGACCATCTCGCCGCCCAGCTGCTCGGGCAGCGGATCGTACTGCTGGGCACCCAGGTCGACGAGGTGTCCGCCAACCGGGTGTGCGCGCAGCTGCTGATCCTGTCGGCGGAGGACCCGCACACCGACATCAGCCTGTTCGTCAACAGCCCCGGTGGGTCGGTGCACGCGGGCCTCGCCATCTACGACACCATGCGGCTGATCCCCAACGACGTCTCCACGCTCGCGATGGGCTTCGCCGCCAGCATGGGTCAGTTCCTGCTCAGCGTGGGCACGGCCGGCAAGCGGTACGCGCTGCCCAATGCGCGGATCATGATGCACCAGCCGTCGGCGGGCATCGGCGGCACCACCGCGGACATCGAGATCCAGGCGGACAACCTGGAGTTCACCAAGCGGACGATCGAGCGGATCACCGCCGAGCACACCGGGCAGACGCCCGAGACCATCTCCCGGGACGGCGACCGCGACCGCTGGTTCACGGCCGATCAGGCCCGGGAGTACGGCCTGGTGGACCAGGTCGTGGAGTCGTTCGCCGACGTGCGGCCGGCCGCGACGAAGCGACGGATGGGACTGTGACCATGGGGAGCTACACGATTCCGAACGTCATCGAGCGCACGCCGCAGGGCGAGCGGTCCTTCGACGTGTTCAGCCGGCTCCTCAACGAGCGGATCATCTTCCTCGGCACCGAGATCGACGACGGCGTCGCCAACGTCGTCATCGCCCAGCTCCTTCATCTGGAGTCGGCCGCGCCCGAGAACGAGATCGCGATCTACATCAACTCGCCCGGTGGCTCCTTCACTTCGCTCATGGCGATCTACGACACGATGACGTTCGTGTCGGCGCCCATCTCCACGTTCTGTGTGGGGCAGGCGGCCTCCACGGCGGCCGTGCTGCTGGCGGGCGGGGACCCGGGGCGGCGGTTCGTACTGGAGCACTCGCGCGTGCTGCTCGGCCAGCCCGCCTCGGGCGGCCGGCAGGGCACGGTGTCCGATCTCGCCCTCCAGGCCAAGGAGATGGTGCGCATCCGCGCCCAGGTGGAGGAGGTGCTCGCCCGGCACACCCGGCACGACCTCGCCACCCTGCGCGCGGACATGGACCGCGACAAGGTGTTCACCGCCGAGGAGGCCGTGGCGTACGGCCTCGCGGACGAGGTGCTCAGCCGGCGCCTCGTCCGCGTCTGAGCCTGCGTCAGGCGGCCAGGCACAGCCCGTTGTGGGACGAGGACACGGGGGCGCCGCCGCGGCTTCGGACGGGACCGCGGTGGCTCGTCAGACGGATCAGCTCGCCCTGGGCCCGGGACAGCAGGTCGCCGAGGCCGAGGCCCAGGGCGTGCGCGGCGGCCGCGAGGACCTCCGAGGAGGCCTCCTTGCGGCCGCGCTCCACCTCGGAGAGGTAGGGCATGGAGATCCGGGCGGCCTCGGCCACGTCCTTGAGGGTGCGTTCCTGGGCCAGGCGTTCACGCCGCAGCACATCGCCGACCAGGTCGCGCCACAGGGGTTCTCTGGGCGCGATCGGGTCGGCGGGGCGCAGCGGGATGACGCGGGCTTCGTTCGGCGCTCGGTTGGTCACGTCCTCAGCCTAGAAGTCCTGGCCGTGCGGGGAAGGGTGCGGCGTTGCGCCCTGGGTGGAACCGGAGGGCGGGGTTCTGTCAGCCGCCGGCCGTCGCCCGCTCGCCGGTCAGGTCCAGCAGGGCCCGCACCCGCTTGCCCACCGGGATGCGTTCCGCGGTGACGTCCGCCGCCAGGGCGTGCACGATCTCCAGGCCGTGCCGGCCGATGCGGCCGGGGTCGCGGGGGAAGCGCAGCGGCAGTGCGGCACTGCTGTCGGTGACGCACACCGTGACGGCGTCGTCGGTGCCCTCCAGTTCCAGGATGTACGGGCCGTTGCTGTGCCGGTCGGCATTGGTGACCAGTTCGCTGACCACGAGGAGGACGGCGCCTTCGGCACGTTCGTCGATGTCCGCGCACCACTCGGTCCTGAGTCGTTCGAGGAAGCGCGCCGCGAAGGCCCGCGCCTCGGCGATGCACCCCGGTTCGCCGGTGTAGTGCGTAGCCCGGCGCAGGGGTTCGACCGGCACGTCGAAGGTGGTCGCCGTCGCTGTGTCGTCCCGGTGTTCGATCATCCGTTTCTCTTTCCGAGGCCGCGTGGCAGATCGCTGCCGCACAGATCCTCGTACCCAGTGAGCGGCGCGGCAGTCCCGGCCGGGCTCACGACCGGTCCGGGGCCCGGCTCACGACTGGTCCGGGGAGGGTGCGCTCTCGGGGGTGGCGGGTGCCTCGGAGGTCGGGGTGTCCGGCGAGACGGGCTCGGGCTGGGGGGCCGGCTCCGTCGTCGGGGGCTCCGAGGTCTCCGGGGGTTGCGAGGTCTCGGTGGTGGGGGGCTCGGAGCTCGGAGGCGGGGAGGTCGGCGGGGGTGTGGTGGGCGGGGGTGTGGTGGGCGGGTCGGTCGGCTCGTCGCGGCCGCCGGTGTCGCCCTGCTCGCGATGGATCCACTCGTTGAGGTCGTGGTCGTAGAGCACGAAGACGTTGATCACGACCGGTGCGGGGGTCACCGTGACCACGTTCGAGGGCCGGTATCCCGGCCAGGGGTCGCCGCTGCTCCGCGGCGCGACCTGCTGGGCGACGGGCGGGGTCAGCGGGTTGCCGCAGGCGCAGCGGACCCGGGGCACGCCCCGGTCGTCGACGAGGACGGCGGTGCCGGTCTGGAGCACGGCCTGGAAGGGGTTGGCGGCGCCGTCGCGGAAGCCGTGGTTGGTGACGCGGGTGTCCATGCGCAGCTGTACGGGGGTCAGCGCGCGCAGATAGCCGGGGACGGCGTCGGGCCGCACGTCGGCGACGGAGGCGAAGGCCCTGTTCTTGGCGGGGGCCGCCCGGAGCGCCTTGATCTGCTTCTCCACGTCGCAGGTGGAGACGTTGCGGGTGCCGCCGTAGAGGCCGGGCGCGCCGCCGTCCACGCCGCGCACGGCGCGGGAGGGCGTCGCGTCGGGGACCGGGGAGGGGGTGGCCGTGGACGCGGTGCTGTCGGTCGCGGTGGACTCGGTGAAGGGGTCGGGCCCGGAGGTGCCGGCGGCCTGGAGGAAGACCTCGCCTCCGGAGCCGACCGAGGAGCCGCCGTCGGGGCGGGTCAGCACCACCGTCAGGACGACTGCGGCGACCACGGCGGCGGCGAGCAGCGCGACGCGCGGCGCGGACCGCCACCACGGCCGACGCGGTCCGGGCGCGGCCCCGCCGCCGAAGGAGTCGGAGGGCGGCCCGGACGGCGGCTCGCCCGGGCCCGAGGGCGGCTGGGACGGCGGACCGGAAGGCGGCTGGGACGGCGGACCCGACGGCGGTGGCTCGCCGGGGCCCGAGGGCGGCCGGTTGGGACCGGAGAGCGGGCCGGAGGGCGGGCCCGTGGGGCGGCCGGAGGACGGCGGTTCGACGCTCACGGGGCCTTCTTCCCGACGGCGACCGCCCGGCACGTCACCGCCTTGTACCGCTTTGAACCATTCTGGTGTGCAGACCCCATTGTCTCTGCCGGTCCCGTTCGGCCCGCAAGCGGACGCGGACGGCCCTCCCGGCGGGCGGGCGGGGCGTGGGCTGCTTAGCGTGGCAAGCGTGAGCCCGCACACCCCTTCCGACCAGGCAGTCGCCCGCCACGGCTGGGTGCAGGCCGGCGCCGCCGTGCTCGCCGCGGTGCTCGCCATGGGGATCGTCGCCGCCCTGGGACTGTGGGCGGCCGGTGCCGCCGATCTGCCCGACGGGGCCTTCCCGCGGGTGACCGCGGCGACCGTCGTCACGGCCGTCGGCGGCACCATCGAGCTGTCCGGGAACGCCGGCGGGCTGGCCGAGTCGTCGGCCGGACTGACCGTGGTCCCGCTGTCGGTCTCCCTGGTCGGCGCCCTGGTGCTCGCCGCGGGCTTTCTGCGTCCGCTGCGGCATCGGGCGGTGGCGGGGGCCGGGGAGCTGGCCGGGTGGGCGGCCCGGGTCGCCGTGCTGTGGCTGGCCGTGCTGCTCTGCCTGTCCTTCGGCGCCCGCCAGACCTTCGCGATCCCCCTCGGCGACTCCGTGGTGGCCGACCTCGGCGATGTGTTCGGCATCTCGCCCGAGGTGAGCTTCGAGACGGACCTGCCGCCGACGCTGTTCTTTGGCGTGCTGTGGCTGGCCGGAGTCCTCTTCCTCGCGCTGCTGGTCTCGCGCGGGGCGCCGCTGCCAGGCCGGCTGCTGCGCTTCCAGACGTCCGTGCGCCCTGCCGCGTACGCCATGGTGCTGCTGCTCCTGGCCTACGTCGGCCTCGGCCTGGTCGTCGGCCTGGTGGTGGCGGCCACCCGGGGCCATGCCGCCGAGACCTTCGCGGTGATCCTGCTCGGCCTGCCGAACCTGGTGTGGCTGTGTCTGACCATCGGGCTGGGCGCCACCTGGCACGGCCGGGTGGACGGTCCGTTCGGGCTGCCGATGCCGCATGTGCTGGACCAGGTGCTGCGCGGGGAGGAGACCGCCGACCTCGATCTGTCCTCGCTCGCCGAGTACGACGGCCGGGTGTGGTGGCTGGTGGCGGTCGACGCCGTCCTGCTGCTGGCGGCCGCGTTCGTGATGGCGGCCCGCTCACCCGCCCGGGTCCGCGCCTGGCAGCACGCGGTGCACATGGCCGTCGCGCTGGCCCTCACCGTGCTCATGATCTGCCTGGCCGGCCGGATCTCCGCGCACTACGGGCTGTCGGTCCTCGGCATCGGCGATCTCGGCGGCGGCCTGGGCGGCGACATCTTCCTGCGCCCGGACATCTGGTCCGCCCTCGGCCTCGCCCTGCTGTGGGGCCTGGTGACGGGCTTCCTGGGCGCCCTGCTGGCCCACGGGGTGCGCAGGCGGGGCGAGCCGGAGTCCCGGCCCTAGCTAGCGCCGGAAGAGCGGCGCGGCCCAGGCGGGAGGCCGCTTCGGCGGCTTCGCCGCGGCGTCCAGGTCGACGACCTGTGTCGGCGGATGGTCCTCCTGCGCGGCGGCCGCCGCGGCCCGCAGGTCCGCCACGAAGGCGAGGCAGGAGTCGTGCCGGTCGTCGGGGCTCTTGGCGAGGGCCTTGGCGAGGACGGGGTCGACCGCCGCGGGCAGACCCGGGCGGACTTCGGTGGGCGGGGGCGGGTCGTCGTACTGGTGGGCCCACAGCAGGGCCATGTCGTCGTCGCGGCGGAACGGCGGGCGGCCGGTGAGCATCTCGTAGACCACGCAGGCGAGGCCGTAGACGTCGCAGCGGCCGTCGACCGGGCGGCCGGAGATCTGCTCCGGGGCGACGTAGTCCAGGGTGCCGACGAACTGTCCGACCGAGGTGAAGCCGGTCAGCGACAGGGACTTCTTCGTCAGGCCGAAGTCGGTGAGGTAGACGTGCTCGGGGTGGTCGCTGTCGGTGCCGCGGGCGACGAGGACGTTGCCGGGCTTGACGTCCCGGTGGACCAGCCCGTGCTCATGGGCCGCGTCCAGCGCGGAGGCGACCTGGGCGACGATGCGCAGGGCGGCGGACAGCGGCAGCGGGCCCTGGCGGTCCAGCAGATGGCGCAGATCGCTGCCGGGGACGTAGCGCATCGCGATGTACAGGACGCCGTCGGTCTCGCCCGCCTCGAAGACCGGCACGATGTTCGGATGGTCGAGGGCGGCGGCCACCCGGGACTCGTGGGTGAAGCGGCGGCGGAAGGTGTCGTTGCGGGCCAGCTCCGGTGCCAGCAGCTTCAGCGCGACCGTGCGCTCCAGGCGCAGGTCGCGGGCCTGGTAGACGACGGCCATGCCGCCGCGGCCGATCTCCCGCTCGATGCGGTAGCCCGCGACCTGCCGGCCGATCAGCTCGGAGGGCCTCCCGGAGAACAGGCTCGTGTCACGGGCCATCGGGCTTCACGACCTGGGTGGGCGCGTGGAAGGGGTCCACGGCGGCCGACCGCCGTGGCTCCTCGTCGGTGGCGTACACGGCCTCGCGTACGCCGTCCCCGTACACCCACCGCCCGTTCTCGGCGTCGTACAGCCACACCGCGTCGCCGTCGACGACGATGCCCAGGCGCAGGCCCCGGGTGCGGTCCGTGAAGGTCTCGCCGTCCAGGGAACCGGCGGCCCGCTCCTCGACGGCGGCCCGGTAGCGGGCGAGGGTCCGCTCGGCGCGGGCGAGCAGCGGGCGGGGATCGGCGGTGGTGTCCGGCGGCCCGGCGGTCGGCGGGTCCTGCGGTACGGCGACCAGGAGGCGGCCGTCGACCCAGGCGGACCAGCCGTTGGCGCACAGGACGCGGCCCCAGTCGCCGCGCCGCTCCAGCAGCTGGACGGGCAGCAGCGGGTCCAGGGGCACGGTGCGCCGGGCCGGGTCGGGAGCCTCCCAGGCGGGCATGCCGCTGCCCGGGACGACATGCGTGGGCAGGAAACCAGGGGTCGTCATCGGCGCCTACTTCCGCATCACGACGGGTTCCTGCCGGCGCAGCAGCCGGGAGACGAGGTAGCCGAAGATCACCGACAGCACGAGCAGCATGCCGATGTTGAGCAGCCACACCCCGGCCGAGTGCCGGAACAGGGGGTCGGAGGTGAGCTCGCCGGGCACGATCCGGGCCAGTCCGATGGTGCCGGCCATCGCGCCCAGCGCCCACCGGGAGGGCACCAGCCAGGACAGCTGCTCCAGGCCGGGGACGCCGTCCAGCTTCAGCAGGGCGCCGCAGAAGACGACCTGGACGATGGCGAGCAGCACCAGCAGCGGCATCGTCACCTCCTCCTTGCGCACCATCGCGGAGACGACGAGGCCGAGCATCATCGCGGTGAACGCCAGCAGGGCGACCGCGATGGTGATCTCGGCCAGCGGGGGCAGCAACACGCCTTCGCCGCCGGGGGCGTTGAGGTCCACGCCGAGCAGGGCCACCAGGGTGAGGACGACGGCCTGGAGGACGGTGATCGTGCCGAGGACGATCACCTTGGACATCAGGTAGGCGGATCTGGACAGGCCGACGGCACGCTCGCGCCGGTAGATCACCCGTTCCTTGACCAGTTCGCGCACGGCGTTGGCCGCGCCGGTCAGGACGCCGCCGACGCAGAGGATGAGCAGCGCGTTCATCGCGGTGTCACGGGTGAGTTCGCCGCCCGCGAGGGCCCGTGCCATGGCCCCCATCACGAAGGGCAGCGCGATCATGATGGCGAGGAAGGTGCGGTCGGCGCTCAGCGCCGTGGTGTAGCGGCGTACCAGGGTGCCCAGTTGGGCGCCCCAGCTGCGCGGCCGGGGCGGCGGGGCGATGATCACCGGGCCCTCGCGGGGCACGCGGGGCTGGGCGGTGGCGTCGGCGACGTAGCGGCGGTGCTGGGGCGAGACCAGGTAGGCGCCGGCCCAGTCGCGGTCGCGGTCGTGCTCGAAGGACTCGAAGGCCTCGGGCCACTGCTCGTGGCCGAAGTAGGACAGTGCCTCCTCGGGCGGGCCGTAGTAGGCGATCCGGCCGCCGGGGGCGAGCACCAGGAGGCGGTCGCAGACGTCGAGGCTGAGGACGCTGTGGGTGACGACGATGACGGTGCGCCCGTCGTCGGCGAGGCCGCGCAGCATGTGCATCACCGAGCGGTCCATGCCGGGGTCGAGGCCGGAGGTCGGCTCGTCGAGAAAGAGCAGCGACGGCTTGGTGAGCAGTTCGAGGGCGACGCTGACCCGCTTGCGCTGCCCGCCGGAGAGGCTGTGGACGGGCTGCCGGGCGCGTTGTTCCAGGCCGAGTTCCCGGATCACCTCGTCGACCCGGGCCCGGCGCTCGGCCTTGGCGGTGTCCTGGGGGAAGCGCAGCTCGGCGGCGTAGGAGAGGGCGCTGCGGACGGTGAGCTGGGCGTGCAGGATGTCGTCCTGCGGGACGAGGCCGATGCGCTGGCGCAACTCGGCGTAGTCGCGGTAGAGGTCGCGGCCGTCGTACAGGACGGTGCCGTGGTCGGCGGGGCGCTGGCCGGTGAGGGCGTTGAGCAGAGTCGACTTCCCGGCGCCGCTCGGGCCGACGACGGCGAGCAGGCACTTCTCGCCGACCGGGAAGGAGACGTGGTCGAGGAGGGTCTTGCGGCCGCGGTCGACGGCGACCGTGAGGTCCTGGACGTCGAGGGAGACCTCGCCGGTGTCCACGTACTCCTGGAGCTGGTCGCCGACCAGGCAGTACGCGATGTGGCCGATGCCGATGACGTCGCCGGGGCCGACGGGGGCGGCGGTGACGGGGCCGCCGTTGAGGTAGGTGCCGTTGTGGCTGCCGAGGTCGGCGATCTCGTGGCTGCCGTCGGGCAGGGCGCGCAGTTCGGCGTGGTGGCGGGAGACGATCAGGTCGTCGATGACGAGGTCGTTGTCGGCGGCGCGGCCGATGCGCACGGTGCGGGCGGGCAGCTGCCGGACGCTGGTGGGCTGCCGGAAGGTGCCGGTGGCGCCGGGGCGGGACACCGCGGCGATGACGGAGGGGCGGGCCGGGGCGGGCGGGGTTCGGCCGAAGAGGAGGGCGCGGGGGCCGTCGCTGAGGCTGCCGAAGCGGATCTCGGTCCCGGGGCCGATGTCCGACGCGTGGACGCGTCGGCCGTCGGTCCAGGTGCCGTTCGTGCTGCGTTCGTCCTCGATGGTCCAGTGGTCCCCGTCGGGGTGCAGGATCGCGTGGTGCCAGGAGACGCGGACGTCGTCGATGACGATGTCGCTGAGCGGGTCACGGCCCACGTGGTAGTCGCGGCCCGGACTCATCACCGTGGAGCCCCAGTCGGTCTCCAGGACGAGTTCGGGCGCAGTCGACGCGACCGGCCGCTCCGCCATGCCAGAATTCTACCGATCTGTCCCCGGGGGCGCCCGGCCGGTGCGGGGGCGCTCCGGTCCCGCCGGGTCTACGCCACGGGGACGACCAGCGCCGGGATGGTCCGCTGCATGCGCACGGCGTCCACGGACTCGGCGAGCAGTTCGTACTCGGTCGTCTCGTCGCTCGTGGCGATGCGGACCATGCGTCCGGTGGCCAACTCGTCGGCCACCAGTTCCTGTTGGCCGGGGTCGGCGCACCAGGAGCGCAGCAGGCCGGGCACGTCCGGCACGGTCTCCGCGACCGGGACGAGCGCGCTCGGCGGGAAGTGCTCGGCCTCGGGGCTCGGGTCGAGCCGTTCGGCGATCCAGGACGCCCGGTCCCGTAACCACCACAGGGCAAGGGCCAGAGTGGGTGCTCTGTAGGTGCCGAGCGGGACGCCGATGCGTCTGCCGTCGCAGGTGCCGTACGCCGTGACGTGGCACAGGAATTCGTCGTGCACGATCCACTCCCCCGTTGCGTCAATCCCTTGCCGTCGGGCCTCGCTTTCGTGCGGCTCAGAGGGCGGTGAACCGCTCTCTGACGTCGAGTATCTTCACTCTTGAACCACTGTCACCACGTCTTTCCAGCCACTCTCCTGGCATATTCACCGAGGGGTATGGCCGAAAGCCGACAGGGGGCGCGGAAGCCCTATTACGCGCGATGTCCCCGCGCTATTACCCGGGAGGTAATCGACCCTCGCGCGCGTTCGGGGCAGGGTGGTCACAACGGATCGGAGAACACCGCGATCCGGATCCTGACCAGCGCATACGACCAGCACATACGACCAGCGGAGGCTATTGCCCATGTCTGCGAACACCGGCCGTCACCAGGACGCCGTCACCCGCTACCTCGAAGCGTGGAACACCACCGAGGCCGTCGCGCTGGCGAAGGCGGTGTCGGACGTGTGGAGCGCGGACGGCACCTACACCGACCCGGTGGCCGACGTGCGCGGCCACGACCAGATCACGGCCATGATCGCGGGGACGCAGGAGCAGTTCCCCGGGTTCGTCTTCCGGCTCGTCGGCGAGGTCGACGGACATCACGACACCGCGCGCTTCTCGTGGGAGCTGGTCCATGAGGCGGAGGGTTCGGCTCCGGTCGCCGGATCCGATGTGATCACCCTCGACGCCGAGGACCGGATCACAGCCGTTTACGGATTCTTCGACCGGCTTCCGGACGCGGTCTGAGCATCCGGTTTCCTTTCCGGCGCGCCGCGATGAGTTTTCCCGCCCGTGACGGTCCGATCTCCGAGACTTCATACGAAGCCTTCGGACCGTCACGGTCGGAGTAAGCCATGGCCAAGGATCAGGAAGTGATCGCGGAATTCACCGCGGTACTGCGGAAGAGTTCCGCGACAGGCGGTTGGACCTATGTGGTCTGGCCGGAGTCCGTCGAATTCTTCGGGACCCGCGGACTGGTCAAGGTCCGCGGGACCGTCGACGGACACGCGTTTCGGAGCTCCTTCATGGCGCTCGGCGACGGCACGCACAAGCTGCCCGTGAAGGCCGGGCTGCGCCGGGCCATCGGGAAGCAGGAGGGCGACACCGTCACCGTGCGTCTCCAGGAGCGGCTTGCCTGAACCCGCGGACTCAGGGGTTGACGACCTCGTCGATGCGGGCCAGTTCCTCCGCGTCGAAGTCCAGGTTGCCGATGGCCGCCACGCTGTCCTCCACCTGGCGGGCGCTGCTCGCGCCGACCAGCGCCGAGGTCACCCGCCCGCCGCGCAGTACCCAGGCCAGGGCGAGCTGGGCCAGGGTCTGGCCGCGCGACTTGGCGATGTCGTCCAGGGCGCGCAGCCGGGCCACCAGGTCCTCGGTGACGGCGTCCCGGTTCAGGAAGGGGCTGTCGCTCGCGGCCCGGGAGTCCTCCGGGATGCCGTCGAGATAGCGGCCGGTGAGCAGGCCCTGCTCCAGCGGGGAGTAGGCGATGGAGCCGACCTGAAGCTCGTCGAGGGCGTCCAGCACACCCTCGTCCTCCGGGCGCCGGTCGAGCATGGAGTAGCGCGGCTGGTGGATCAGCAGCGGGGTGCCCAGTCCGGCCAGGATGCGGGCGGCCTCGCGGGTCTGCTCGGCCGAATAGTTCGAGACGCCGACGTAGAGCGCCTTGCCCTGCTGCACGGCGGAGTGCAGCGCGCCCATCGTCTCCTCAAGCGGAGTCTGCGGGTCGAAGCGGTGCGAGTAGAAGACGTCGACGTAGTCCAGCCCGAGCCGCTTCAGGCTCTGGTCGAGCGAGGACAGCAGGTACTTGCGCGAGCCCCATTCACCGTACGGGCCCGGCCACATCAGGTAGCCGGCCTTGGTGGAGACGATCAGCTCGTCGCGGTAGGACGCGAATTCCGTCCTCAGGAACTCGCCGAGCGCGGCCTCGGCGGCGCCGGGCGGCGGGCCGTAGTTGTTGGCCAGGTCGAAGTGGGTGATCCCGAGGTCGAAGGCGCGGCGCAGGATGGCGCGCTGGGTCTCGGCCGGGCGGTCCGGACCGAAGTTGTGCCACAGGCCCAGCGACAGCGCGGGGAGCTTCAGGCCGCTGCGTCCGGTGCGCCGGTAGGGCATCTCGGCGTAACGGTCGGGGTGTGCGGTGTACAACGCGACTCCATGACATGAGGGGCGGGGCCCGTGGACCGGGCCGTACCCACTCTTCCCCGGACAGCCCTCAGCGGTCCAACAGAAGAATCCGATGGAATTGAGCGGATAGTCTTCTCAATCATGGAACTGCGCCATCTCCAGCACTTCGTCGCGGTCGCCGAGGACCAGCACTTCACCCGGGCCGCCGAACGGCTCATGGTGTCCCAGTCCGGTCTGTCGGCGTCGATCCGGGCGCTGGAGCGGGAGCTGCGGGCACCGCTGTTCGTCCGGACCACCCGCCGGGTGACGCTGACCGAGGCCGGGCGGGCGCTGCTGGGCGAGGCGGAGCGCATCCTGACGCAGGTGCGGGCCGCGCACGAGGCGGTGGCGGCGGTGCAGGGCGTGCTGCGCGGCACGCTGGCGCTGGGCAACGAGCAGTGCATCGCCGGGGTGAACGTGGCGGGCCTGCTGGCCGCGTTCCGCCGGCGTCACCCGGACGTGGAGATCCGGCTGCGGCAGTCCGGTTCGCAGGCGCTGGCCGAGGACGTCGCAGCGGGCCGTCTGGACCTGGCCTTCGCGTACCGCACGCGCGACGACTCCGACCAGTTGCGCTCGGTGGCGCTGGCGGGCGAGCCGATGACCCTGCTGTGCCACCCGGGGCACCCGCTCGCCGGGGCCGGGCCGGCGCTGTCGCCGCGGGACCTCGCGGACGAGGTGTTCGTGGACTTCCACCCGGACTGGGGACCGCGCCGGGCCACCGACGCCGCGTTCGCCGCCGCGGGCGTACGGCGCACGGTCGCCCTGGAGGTGAACGACGTGCACAGCCTGCTGGACCTGGTGGACGAGAACCTGGGGGTCGCCGCCGTGCCCGCGCACTTCCGGCACAAGCGGGAGTCGCTGGCCGCCGTACCGCTGAAGGACACGGGCGAGGCGGTCTACGAGACCGTCGCCCTGCTGCCGCCCGAGGCGGCCACCAGCCCGGCGGCACGGGCGCTGATGGACCTCTTGGACCACGACCTCTTGTACAACACGGGGAACGGGGCGGGCGGGGCGCACGACGGCGTGTGATGCGCGAAGGTGGAGCCATGCATGCGAAGGACATCCTCATCGACGGCTACAGCCGCATCCAGGAAGAGGTCCACGCCGCCGTCGAGGGCCTCGGCCCCGACGCGCTGAGCGCCCGCCCCTCCGCCGACGCCAACTCCATCGCCTGGCTGGTCTGGCATCTCACCCGTGTCCAGGACGACCACTTCGCCGACGCCTTCGGCCTGGACCAGGTGTGGCTGACCCAGGACTGGCACAAGAGGTTCGACCTCGGCCTGCCGCCGCGCGACACCGGATACGGCCACAGCTCCGCCCAGGTCGCCCAGGTTCGGGTGGACTCGGCGGAGCTGCTGACCGGGTACTACGACGCCGTGCACGCCCAGTCACTGGAGTGTCTGCGCGCGCTGACGGCGGCGGACCTGGAGCGCGTCGTGGACGAGCGCTGGGATCCGCCGGTCACGCTCGGCGTGCGGCTGGTGAGCGTCCTGTCCGACGACCTTCAGCACGTCGGACAGGCCGCGTACGTCCGCGGGGTGGTCCAGGGCGCCTAAACCGCCTGCGACGGCCGCGGACTCGTCCGGCCCCGGGCCCCTGCGGTCCGCGCAGGGCAGCCGGGCCGGCTCAGAGCTCGTAGCCCGGCAGGATCACCTTCTCGATGAGGGCCTTGCGCTCGTCGAACGGGATGAACGCGCTCTTGACCGCGTTCACCGTGACCGCGCGCAGGTCCTCCACGCCCCAGCCCGCCTCCTCGACCAGCAGGGACATCTCACGGGTCATCGTCGTACCGGACACCAGACGGTTGTCGGTGTTGAGGGTGACGCGGAAGCCGAGGTCCTTCAGCGCGGTGATGGGGTGCTCGGCTATCGAGGTGGCGGCGCCGGTCTGGAGGTTGGAGGTGGGGCACATCTCCAGCGCGATCCGGCGGTCGCGGACCCAGCCGGCCAGGCGGCCGAGCTTGCCGTCCACGATGTCGTCGGTGATGCGCACACCGTGGCCGAGGCGCTGCGCGCCGCAGATCTGGAGCGCCTGGTGGATGCTGGACAGGCCGTCGGCCTCACCGGCGTGGATGGTGAAGGGCACGCTCTCGCGGCGCAGGTGCTCGAAGGCGTCGCGGTGGTCGGCGGCCGGGAAGCCGGCCTCGGCACCGGCGATGTCGAAGCCGACGATGCCCGCGTCACGGAAGGTCACGGCCAGGTCGGCGGCCTCACGCACCCGGTCGAACATCCGCATCCCGCACAGCAGGGTGCCGACCCGGACGGGGGTACCGGCCGCTGCCGTCTTCGCCATGCCCGCGGCGAGACCCTCCTGGACGGTCTCCACGACCTCGGCGAGGGTCAGTCCGCCGTTGGTGTTCAGCTCGGGGGCGTAGCGCACCTCCGCGTAGACGACACCGTCCGCGGCCAGGTCCAGGACGTACTCCTCGGCCACGCGCAGCAGGCCTTCGCGGGACTGCATCACGGCGAGGGTGTGCTCGAAGGTGGCGATGTAGCGGACCAGGTCGCCGGAGTTCGCGGCCTCGAAGTACCAGGCGGCGAGCTCGTCGGGGTCGGTGGTGGGCAGGGTGTGCCCGACCGCCTCGGCGAGCTCGACGACCGTGGCGGGGCGCAGGCCGCCGTCGAGGTGGTCGTGCAGGACGGCCTTGGGGAGGCGGCGGATCACATCGGCGTCTACGCGCGTAGCAGTCATGGCGGGGCTTTCCTTGAGCAGGGCGTTTCGGGAGGCGGGGAAGGGGTCGGAGCGCTGCGGAGGGCCCGGCCTGAGCCCCGGAGCAGTCCGGGGAGGGCTCGACCCTCGGGCCGGGGCAGCGGGTTCCGGCGGTTCGGTCGGGGCCGGCGAGGGCCCCGGCGGATCATCCGGCGGGCTGGAGCAGGTCCCAGCGGTTGCCGTACAGGTCCTGGAAGACGGCGACCGAGCCGTAGGGCTCGTGGCGCGGCTCCTCCAGGAAGGTCACTCCGGCGGCCAGCATCCGGGCGTGGTCGCGGGCGAAGTCGTCGGTGTGCAGGAAGAAGCCGACCCGTCCGCCGGTCTGGTCGCCGACCCGGGCCCGCTGTCCCTCACCCTTGGCGCGGGCGAGCAGCAGCCCCGTGCCGGGCGCTCCCCCGTCGGGCTCGACGACGACCCAGCGGGAGCCGTCGGGGCGCGGGGCGTCCTCGGCGAGCCGGAAACCGAGGGCCTCGGTGTAGTAGCGGATGGCTTCGTCGTAGTCGTCGACGACGAGGGTGACCAGGGCGACGCGCTGCATCGAGACCTTTCGGAACGGCGGACCGGGAGGTGATGGTGACGGATGAGGTTATACGTAAAACTTCACGCACGCCAGTCCCGGTGCGCGGGGGTTGTGAGGGGGTCGCGGGGTGGTCGGGGGGCCGGGGCGACGGGGGTCGCGGCGTGGCCGGGACGGGGTTAGCGACAGGGGTCGCGGGGTGACCGGGAGCCCGGGGCGACGGGGGTCGCGGCGTGGCCGGGACGGCGTTGTGACCGAGGTCGCGGGGTGGCCAGGAGCCCGAGACGACGGGGGCGCGGAGTGGCCTGGACAGGGTTCGCGAGAGGGGTCACAGGGTGACCGGGAGCCCGGGGCGACGGGAGAAGCGGGGCGACCGCGAACCGGAGGCGACGGGGGTCGCGGGCCAACCGCGAACCCGAGGCGACAGGAGTCGCGGAGCGGCCGGGAGCCCGAGGCGACGGGAGTACCGGGGTGGCCGGGAGCCCGAGGCGACAGGGGCCACGAGGCAGCCGGGACGGGGTTGCGACAGGGGTCACGGGGCGACAGGGAGCCCGAGGCGCCAGGAGTCGCGGAGTGGCCGGGACGGGCTTGCGGGAGCGCGGGGGGACAGGGGGCCCGAGGCGCCAGGAGTCGCGGAGCGGCCGGGACGGGGTTGCGAGCGAGGTCGCGGGCGTACGTCCGGCGGCCTAGGAGTTGTCGTCAAAGTGTCACGCCCACATCAGGAGTGATGCGAGAGTGACGGCCGCCTTGTAGGACTCGGCAGTCTTGTCGTACCGGGTGGCGATGCCGCGCCATTGCTTCAAGCGGTTGAAGCACCGTTCCACGACGTTGCGCCGCTTGTAGACCTGTTTGTCGAAGGCCGGCGGTCGGCCACCCCGGCTGCCACGCCGGGCCCGGTTGCCGGTCTGGTCGGCCCTTTCCGGAATGGTGTGCGGGATGTTCCGGCGTCGCAGCCAGGTGCGGATCGCCTTCGAGCTGTAGCCCTTGTCGCCGATGACGTGGCCGGGCCGGACACGCGGTCGTCCCGCCCCGAGGCGGGGTACGCGTATCGCCTTCATCACGGCGGTGAACTGGGTGCAGTCGTTGGTGTTGCCGCCGGTGACCACCAGGGCGAGGGGGCGACCCAGGCCGTCGCAGGCCAGATGAATCTTGCTGGTCAAACCTCCTCTGGAGCGACCGAGCGCCGGGCTGCGGTGCCCCCTTTTCGGGCCCCGGCCGCGTGCTGGTGGGCCCGGACGATGCTGGAGTCGACCGACACCAGCCAGTCGATGTCTCCAGCTGCATCCGCCCGGGCCTGCGCGGTCTGCAGCATCCGGTCGAACGTGCCGTCCGCCGCCCAGCGGCGGAAGCGGGTGTGCAGGCTGGCCCAGGAGCCGTACCGCTCGGGCACATCTCGCCAGGCCACACCGGCCCGGAACTTCCACACGATCCCGTTGAGCATCGTCCGGTCGTCCAGCCGAGGCCGCCCCATCGACGTCCGAGGCAGCAATGGCCGCACGAAATCCCACTCGGCATCCGTCAGTTCATGACGTTGTATCACCCGATCATGATCCACCAGCCGGGGTTTCATAGGCGACAGAACCTAGTAATTCGCCTCGGCGCCGCTGTTCACGTATACGAGTTGATGCTGACCGAGTAGCCGGCCCCGGTGGTGAGGTCGGGGCGGCTTCCGTGACCGGCTTCCGCGAGGCTCTCGGTGGTCAGGAAGACGATCCACAGGGTCATGTCATCTCTGGTGAAGCTCAGGTCGCCGGGCAAGGCTTCGGGGTCCGGAATCCATCCGTCCCGTGCCAACGCGGTCCGGTAGTGCGCGGCCACTTCGGCCCGTGTGCCGGGGAAGGTGTACGTCCGGTCGGCGGACACCACGACATCGCCGCTGTCCGCCCAGCAGCCGGCGTCCACCTCCTCGAATCCCCGAGCGATGGTGGCTCCGTCGGGCCGGGAGTTGAGGATGTCGAGCGCCGCCATCTCCCTTACCCGGTCGTCAGTCCCCTCGCAGTCTCTGGCGAGTTCCAGCAGGGCGCAGCCAGTGAGCGTTGCGGCCGCAAGCGTGGTCGACAGGAGCAGGGATATCGGGCGGGTGGCACTTGTCCGCAGGGGCAAAGAGGGCTCCAGGGTGAGGGCCGGGGCGGAGGGGAGAGGCCGCCGTGCAAGAGAGTCATCCGTGCCGGCGCCGGAGCAGGCACGGCCCAGTTCTATCAGCAGCCGTGACCCTCGTTCTCGATGCGAGCGTGACACTTTGACGACACCGCCTAGGACGGATGCCCGAGGCGCTCGGGCCGGGGCCGCCGCTAGCGTCGCGGCATGAAGATCACCGACTCTCCGCACGAGGACGGCTCACCGGGCGTCACCCACTCTCCGCCGACCACCGGCCCTCCACGCGACGCGCGTGCTCGTTGCTCCGCGACCGATGGAAGGACGACTTCCCGGTCGCCGCGTACGGCGAACTGCTCCGAGCCACCGCTGCCCTGCGCGGCCTCCTCGGCTACTCCCCCACGCCCACAGGCGTCGAAGTCTTCGACTGGGCCCGGAGACTGAAGCGACAGGCTGCCGAGGCCGTAGACGGCCCCGTATGGGACTTCACCATTCAGTTCATCAACGGCCCCTACTCCGGGGTGATCCTGATGTACCCGGGCGAGCTGAAGGAACCGAAAGAAGGGCCGGGAAGCATCACCGTCCCGATCGCGTGGGGCGACGACGCAGAGCCCGGCCGCGGTGAAGCCCAGTACGAGCGGTGCGACGAGCCCAACAGCGAAGGACTGTGGCTGTACCGGCTCGCCGGGGTCGTTCCCGACGGGGCCCGACCGCACATCACCGTCCCGGACCGGAAGGACGGCCGCGCGTGATCTCCGCCGTCATCCCCTCCCCGGCCGCCGACGCCGCCCACGATGCCGCACACGAGACCGCGGCCCGATTCCGGCAAGGCGCCTACTCCGTGCAGTGCCCGACCTGCCACGTCCCGGGCGGCGTCCTGTGCCTTGCCCGGCGCAGCGTGCACGCCGCCCGCCGGGACCTGTACCTGCAGAACCCGAAGACCACCAGCTTGGTGCCTCTCCTGGTGAGGCGTGCCCGGTGAGCGCCCTGGCCGTCGAGACCCCGGTCGCGCCCGTCTGGGGCGGCCGCCTGGTCGTGCGCGCCGCGGGCCGCCCGCTGCTGCACATCGCGGGGGAAGGCGTCATAGCCCCCGCGATGCCGGTCTTCACCGTCCCCCTGGAGTGCGCCCCGGACGCCGAACAGGCGCCGGGCGTACGGCCGTGGGACGGGCCGGTCACCGAAGCGAGCATCTGCCGGGCCTGCCTGCGCTCCCTGCGCGGCGAACCGGAACCCGAGGCACCCCGCCTCGTCCCCGCCGGATTCGCCGAGGCCCTGCCCGAACCAGAGGAGGACAGCAGCGGCCGCCACCTGCGGGCCGTCCCCGACCTCCCGGTGTACGCCGAGGCGCCCCTGCCCGCTGAGCACGGCGGCCGCCCCATCACCTGGTCCCGCTGGACCACCGCCCCCGTCATCACGCACTACGACCCCTCATGCGAGTGGTGCGGCGACCCGGGCCCCGGCGAGATGGCCGGCGGACGCCAGGGAAACCCGATGTCCCACACCGATCCCCTGCGCCGGTACATCGCCTACCGCTGCACCGCGTGCCAGGAAATGACCGCGTACGAGCAGGTCGGCAGCGATCTCCAGCCCATCACACACCACAAGTCGCGCGCCCCGAAGGACTGCAACCGATGAGCCTCACCCTTGTCCGCGACACCAGCGCCCTCGAGCAGCGCGTCGCCCTGATCGCCTGCGGCGCCCGCCCCGGGAAGACCGAGGCGTGCGGCGACCACCAGGAGAAGGCCGCCGCGTTCCTCACCATCGCCTCGACGGGCGCTGCCGACGCCCTCGCCGCAGCGATATGCGGCCACCGCGGGACGTGCAGGCCGTGCACCACCTAGGCCGAAGAGATCATCCGTGTCTGGAATGAGGAGGCCCAGTGACCGCAACGGCCGTAGCCCAAGCCCAGCGCGAGGCAGTCGCCTTCGACCTCGAAGGCGGACTCATCAACGTCTCCCGCATCCGCAAGCTGGCTGGCGACGCCTCCCGGTTCCACTCCGCGATGCTCGGATGCCCGCCCAACCGCGCCGTCGTGGCGGCCGCCCGCCGGGCGCACGAGAACGGTAAGGCCGTCCTGGTCATGACGGGCGGGAACCGGCGCCTGGAGCAGCTCGTCGTCACGTGGCTTGCCCGGAACGACGTACCCGCGGCCCTCCTCCTGATGAGGTCCCGCAACGACTTCCGGCCCGGAGCCGTCGTGAAGCGGGAGCGACTGCGCGCCGCCCACCTCCAGTTCGGCGGTCTCACCGTGTGGAGTGCCGACCCGAGCTTGAACCGCCTGTCGGAGCAAGAGGGGATCGACGTCATCCCGCTGCCCGGCTACTGGGGCGAGGTGCAGTGAACGCCCCAGGCAACCAGGAACTCGCCCCCGAGGAGCTGTCCACGCTCCTCGGGGGCGAGTTGCCGGCCACGCTGCCGCTCGAGGGCTGGCGGACGGTGACGGTGCACTGCCAGGTCGACGCGATCGGCCCGTCCGACCGGCACCCGGACCTGGTGAGGCTCGAGCTGTCGTTCCCCCCGGAGCCATGCCCGCGCTGCCCGCGGCAGGAAGGTAGTTCCCCCTCCGGCGATCCGCGTCGGTCCCCACCCCTCGCATCTCGCCGAGACTGACTAATTTCGGCGAGAACTTCCAATCTCGCCGAAAGATCGGCACAATGGGAGGCTGTTGCTGATCTAGAGGGGGTACCGATGGCCGACCAAGAGTCGCCACGCGTCCTACGGCTCACGTTCGAGTTCCACGTGCCTGTCGGACTGCGCACCAACATCCAAGGCACCCGCGTACGGAAGGCCGCGGAACAGTTCACCAGCGCCGTGCAGGCCCTCGCGGCTACGGTCTTCCCCTGGGCCTCCCAGATGCGTGTGCGTCACGAATGGTCGTACGCCTGGTACGACGGCCAGCCTGACCCCATTGAGCTGCCGGCCACCGAGAAGAACACGCCGAAGTAGCCGCTCCATCAGCCCGACCCACAACTGCACATCTGGCGTCATGGCCAGACCACCCCCGGCGGAGAGCACCGCCGGGACTCCCGAACGAAGGAACAGTCCGACCCGTGGCTGCGATACGTGGGCGTCGCCTTCGCCGCGAGCGCCATCGGCCTCATGGTGATCGTCGGCTTCGTGTTCGCCCTCATCGCGGGTGGCGTGTGCGCCCTGTGCGTCGGCTTCGCTGCGCGGATGCTGCGCGGCCTGTTCGCGGGGAACGACGCCAAGAAGTCGTAGCGCGTGGGCACTTCGGGGGAGGGCCCTGGCCGATCGGCCAGGGCCCTTGCCGTGTCCGTGTCCGAGCGCCGTGCGATGATCCTCCGTCATGGGGAGACACATGTGGGGGAAGACGGCCAGCGCGCTGGTCCTGGCGGTGACCGTGGCGGCCGTGAGCGGCTGCGGAGGCTCCGACGACGAGAGCGACGCCAAGCCGGCCGCGCAGGCAAAGACCGTGACCGTAGAGGAAGCGGCCACCACCTTCCAGGCTGCCGTCACCAAGCAGGACACGGACGGCGGGTGCCTGGAACAGGAGCCCGGCACTTGCTGGGAGCAGATGCAGGCGCTCATGAAGCCCGCTCGCGACCTGCGGAAGGCGATGAACGCGGAGAAGTCTGTGGGTGCGGACTTCTGGACCGAGGCGTACGCCCTGATCGACGCCATGGAGGAGGGGGTGGCGGTCGGTGACGATCAAGGCGCTCCCGCTGGCGCCGCAACCGACCCGGCGATGACGAACCGGGACGACGTCTTCGGCTCCGCGCACGACCTGTCCGAATGGCTCGACGAGCACCCGATCGAGTAGCTGGTGGAGCGGCATCCAGCGGGTGAGAGCCCGCCGGGATGCCGTCGGCTTACTCGCCCTTCGGCTGTCCCGCGGCCAGGGCGGGAGCTATCCGTGCGCACCGCGCGGCGTAGGCAGACAGATGCTGGGCCGCGAACTCCTCGGCGTCCCAGTCCTCGACTCGGACGCCATCGCCCGGCCAGACATACGCCCACCCGCGCGTGCCGTTGGACAGCGTGACCTCCTGGAGGTTGTACCGCTCGTCCTCGAACGCATCGAGGATGCGCCACTCCTCGTTGCTCAGGTCGGTCAGGACCACGCCGGGCGCCGAACCTCCGAACGCTCGAACGACGAGCCCTGGATAGACACAGCCCTCGAGCGCGGCCGCACGGTAGCCGGGGGCGGACGCCGAGGCCCGCTCGGGTACCCGCCCCAACAAGGCCTTGAGGACGTCGTCGAACTGAAGCGTGCCGTAGGCGAACAGCAGGTTGGGGCCTTGCGAGAGTCGGTCCCGGCGACCAAGGGTCTCCGGGACCGAGGTGGTACGGGTGGTCATCTGCGTCATGTGCGGTTCCGGTTTCAGTGTGAGGGCAGGTACATCGCGTCATAGACGGGCGACTCTGGGGCGTGCTTGATCTGCCCCATAATCGTGTACTCCCACCGCAGGTAGGCATCGTGAGCGGGCTGATTGTCGACGATGCAGGTCAACGCGGTGACAGTCTCCGTCCGGCCCGCAATGACCTTGTCGTGGATCTGCCGCCCGAGACCATGATTTTGCAGCTCAGGCAGCACCATCAGCTCCCGCAACCAGAAGACGCCCCCGGCCTCGGCCAGTTCGCGCAGCCACGCTGGCCGCAGGCCACCCAGAGACGTCCACCAGGGCTTGTCCACGGGCAGTGTGGCGCCATGGACGTAGCCGACGATCCGGCCGTCCTGCCAGGCGGTCACCGTCTCGAAGCCTTCGGTGTCGAACGCAGCCTCCAGACGGGCGCGGAACGAGTCGACGGAGAAGAACGGATCGTCGACGTACGGAGGGACGTCGTACACCTTGGCGTAGACGTCGACGAGTTCGTCTGCGATGCCCTTGGCGGACGCCGCGTCGTGCCGCTGGTACTCCGCATCCACTGTGTGCACTCTCCTTCTGGGCTGCGCTCAGGCAACGTGGGCGCGGATCTGTTCCAGCAGATCCGATACGCCGCTGGCGCGCTGGTGGGGAATCAGTCCGTCATGGACGGTCTTCAACTGGTGGGCGGCTCGGGTGGAGGACATGCCGCCCTCGATGAGGCGTAAAGCCTCAGCGGTCGCTGCGACGCCGTGGTCTACGTCGCCGTTCTGGATGGCGGCGACGGACAGTCGGCCAAGGCACATGCCGCGGTTGCGGGAGTGCGCGACGTCCTGCAGCGCTTCAGACTCGGCGAGCAGCTTCTGTGCGCGCGACGTCTGGCCGAGGTCGAGACGACACATGCCTTCGAGGCAGGTCAGTTCGGCGAGGTTCAGGAACGTGGTCCAGTCGGGATCGCGCTCGTCGACGCCGCCCTCCCACTCCATCCACGCCCGCCTGATAGCGGACTCGCAGTTGAAGGCATCCCCGACCCGGGCGTGCCCCTGAGCCTCGCGAATAGCCAGGAGCGCGGTGACGCGGTACGGCGCCTGCCAGAGTTCCGCGTGCGTCTGGGCGAGGCGGGCGAACCGAACCGCTTCGCGGCCCTTGTTGAGGTCGACTGCCTGTCGGGCCATGTTGCTGAGGGTGCGGCTCGCCAGCACGTCGTCGCCGGTGAAGTGGGCCGAATTCAGGGCTTCGGCGAAGTACTGGCGTGCCTGTGGCTGCAGGCCGGCGTCGTAGCAGAACCAGCCGAGGGATGTGGTGAACTTCCCCGCGACGGCGTGGAGCTGCTTGCCCAGGACGTCGTCATAGATCCCGCGGTCGATCATGTGATGCACCCAGTACAGGTGTGCTCGCGTCGGCCGCCACAGCCTGTTGCCGCCGAACTGCTGGTCGATGGCGTCCATGTCGTCGGCGGCTTCCCGGAGTAGTTCGACCTCGTTCGCTCCGATGCGCCAGTCGTCGGAGTCGGTGACGGTCTCGGCCAGCCACGGAGGCGGCGCGTGGTCGGTGAGGGGGCTGGAGCCAGCGCCGGCTAAGCGCGGAGTGGGGATGGGGGACTGGCTGATCAGAGAAACCGGTGTGAGGACCAGCAGGCCGTCCGGCTCGTCTACCGAGGGCGGGCGGAACCCCAGCTCCTCGACGGACCGGCCCCAGTAGGTGGCCAGGACCTCGCGGGCCTCGGGATAGGGCCAGGGCGGATCGGACCCCTCCCATTTCGAGAGCTGCCGGACGCTGAACGTGGGCGGCTTGGCGATCCGCCCCTCGCGGTGGAGGCGCGTGGCAAGGCCGGTCAGGTCCTCGACCACCTTCTGCTGCGTCCGGTTCGCCTGGCTGCGTAACCGCTTGAGTTCGCTCATGGCCACCCCTCGCCCTCCGCTTTCGCCTCACCGTAGCGGCTGTTGCTGGCGCTGCGTGAGGGATCGTCAACGCAACGCCCAGGTCAGAGGAAAGGGCCGGTGGGAGGGCGGGTAGAAGGCGGGTTGAAGGCGTGCAGAGTTCCGGCCAGAAGACCTGTTCACCTCCGACAGTATTCGCTGCACTAGGTCACGTGGCACACACCCTGTGTTCCGTCGTGATGGTGGGAGGGCTCATGGAGACCCGCGAGAGCGCCGAAAGCACGGCCGTGTCCGCGTGGCTCTCTCTGGCCACCCCGTACCCGGACACGGCCCCTGACTCGTGGCAGGAGAACCCTCACCTCCCACGGCGTCTCGCGTGCGGCGTGACCTTCGACATCGTGCTGGCTCAACGGCCCCTGATCGCGATGGCTTATCAACTCCTCGCCCGATATGAGCAGCCGCTCGGGCCCGCGGTGGCGTTCACCAATCTCCGCTCCGCCGCGGTACTTGTGCCGCGCGGCACATGTGCAAGGTGGAACGGATTGATGGCGACCTCAGCGTGGCCCGAACGGGTCCCCCGGCCGACCTGCCTCGGACCGGGCAACGCCATCCTCGTTCCCGCGCTCGCCCCGCGGCCGACGGCTGGACTTGCGCGGTGGCTGGTTCCCCCTGACGACGAGCAGACCATCGGCGGCACGCCGCTGCTGACCAGCCCCGTCCAGCTCGCTCGATGCCTGTCCGAAGCGCGGACCGCCCTCACACGGCCCGCGGAGCCCACCCCCCTCAGCAGGGCTATGTCGGCCGTCATGTCGGTCCTGCCGTCCCACGGGAGGACGTGATGACGATGACAGCCGCACGAACGCCTCGCCCGGCTCGCTGTGATGGACAGGTGCTGCACCAGCGGATTGCCGTGTCCCCTCGAGACGGTGGCACGCCGCCCCGCCCCGAGGACGCCCTGCGCGTAGGCGTCATGCGCAAGATCGCAGCAGCCAAGCTCAGGCACTGCGGGCTCGATGACCTGATCGCAGACGTGATGCTGATCGTCTCCGAGCTCTGGACGAACGCCTTGCTGCACAGCGGTACCACCGAGATCACCCTGGACCTCAAGATTCAGGCCGGGTTCCTGCACGTCACCGTCGACGACGGCATGCCGGGCTACCCCTTGTCGAAGCCTGCTGAGGACGATGCAGAGTCCGGGCGCGGCCTCATCCTCGTTGAGGCCGTGGTCGCAGAACGCGGCGGTACCTGGGGGGCCAACCGGGACGGCGCCGAGACCTGGTGCACCCTCGCCTTACCGTCGAAGAAGGCATCGTGAGCGCGCCCCCTGAAGCCCCGGGATGGGACCACGCGGTCCGCTCTGCCGAGTATCACCGCTTCGACCCGGAACGGCTTCGCTGGATCCTGGGCAAGGTCCAGCAGTGGCAGCCCTACGTCGACGGCCTCTTACTCGACGACATCGCGCGCGTACTCGACGACTACACGCCGACCGAAGCCGAGATTGACGACAGCGCCCTGCGGCTCCGCGGCCACCTGATGCGGCTGGCGAACCTGGCCGTCACGTCCCAGGTAACCGAGCAGGACGAGCGGGTCGGAGACCTTGTCACGCTGTCCCGCGCACTGCGGTCGGAGGAGCTGCCGGCGGACCACCGAAGGGCAGTCGGACACGTCCGCCGAATGGCCTGGACGACCGAGGAACTCCTCGAACGGCTGGTGGCGAACCAGTGCCTTAAGGAGGAACCGTGACCGGCCTCCTGCTCCCCTTCCCCCCGAACGCCCCGACCCGAGAGAAGACCCGTTCCGTGCGCACCACGACCGAGCCGACCCTGGTCCCCTTCATCACCCAGCGGAAGGGGGAGGACGCCGCACGGGACAACCTCATCATCTTCCGGCACCCTTCCGGTCCGCGGCTGTACTACGGCGACGAGGACCCCAGGGACAGGCCGATACGCGGGGTCCTGTGGGCGCGGTGCGGCTTCAACCCCCTCGACAAGCGGCAAATGCCGACCGGTGACCCACAGTGGAAGCTCATGCACCCCTACCGGCAGATGGTCACGATGCAGACCCTGTCCTGCCAGGTCTGCGCGAAGCCTGCTCGCACGCCGCTCGGTTTCATCTTCCTCGCCGGGCCGAAGGACGAGGACCCCACACGGCCCACGATCTACACCAACCAGCCTCCCGTGTGCGCCAAGCACGCCCGCGCGGCCGCGGCCCTCTGCCCCCACCTGGAGGAGAACCCGATGGTCTTCCTCGCCCGCAGCGCCCCTCTGTACGGCGTGCACGGGACGATCTACGGCCTCAGCGCCCGTAACGAAGTGCACGTCGTAGCGCAGCCCGACGAGCCCCTGCCCTTCGGCCACCCCAACCTTCCGACCCTGCTCGGATCGCAGCTCATTAGGCGGCTCAGCTCCTTCCGCCTCCTCGACCTGGACGAGCTGCTGCACGCGCTGGAACTGGCCGCATAGACCCCTGCCCGGTGGCCGCACGACACTGACTCTGCGGCCACCGGGCAGGCAGTAGCTCCATCCCCCTCTCAGGAGAGTGCCTTGCTCACAGCGCCCGCTTTTCCCAGCGTCAGAGACGCGTACGTGTCCTTGTTGCAGCTCGCGACGAAGGAACCCGAGCACCGAATCGACGCTCGCGGCAACGCGGCCCGCGAAGTGATCGGCGTCAGCTTCCGCCTGCCCGATCCGCGCCAGCGGCTGCCCTACCTGGCCGAACGCAAGGCCAACCCGGTGTTCCAGTTCGCCGAAGCGCTCTGGTACCTCGCCGGCCGCCGCGACCTGGACATGATCGGCTACTACGCACCGTCCATGCGTTCCAGCAGCGCGGACGGCATCCACCTTCGTGGATCTGCGTACGGCTACACCCTCTTCAACCCGGCAGACGGGGTGCAGTCCCCCTTCGACCTGGTCGTCGAACTACTGCTGAACGAGCCGGACAGCAAGCGCGGCTACCTTCCCGTGTTCTCGGCCGCCGAACTCGCCGACCGCTCCAACCCAGACGTTGCCTGCCTCGCCGGCCTGCACCTGCTGCCACGCGATGGTTACCTGCACATGGTCTGCAACATGCGGGCGAATGATCTCGACTGTGGCCTGCTGTCCGACGTGTTCTCCTTCACGGTGATCCAGGAGTACGCGGCCATCCAACTCAGGCTGCGCCTGGGCACGTACACGCACACGATCGGCTCCGCGCACGTCAACGACCACAACGCTGACCGGGTCCGTCGTGTGCTGGACGAGGCAGCCAGCAGCCCGGCGGTGCACTTCGCCTTCCCGTCCATGCCCGAGGACACCACCGCGGCGACCATCGAGCGTCTGCTGGTCCACGAAGAGGCGCTGCGCACCAACGGGCTGCGCTACACCGCGCCGCACATCCAGAACCGTCTCGATCTGCCTCCGTACTGGCAGCAGGTTGTGACGCTGTTCGAGCTGTACCGGCAGATCCAGCACGACCAGGTCGCCGCCGTCGATCCGGCGCTCCTTCATGCTCTTGACCCGGGCCTGCGCTGGCTGATGGTCCGCAAGTGGCCGGCCTGCGCCGCGGTGGTCGACAGGGGCGCACAGTGAGCATCGGCAAGCCGATGCGCGGCGCCGTGGTGGACGAGGTCGACTTCGACCGGTGGGCTGTCGTCCTGTGCAAGCCTGACGCCGTGGCGCGCGGGCTGACCTCGCGCATCCTGGAGATGGTCTCATCCGCGGGTTTCACCGTCACCGACCGCATGGACGTCATCGCCAAGCCGTGGCAGGCGCACGTGGCTTACCGGGACATGCTCGCCGACACCGGCCGCCGCGACATGCCCGACCTGTCCGCGTGCATCGACGCCGCATACGCGGGGCAGCCCGTCACGCTGGCCCTGGCGCACGGGGAACCGGGCATCCACGCCCGGTTACGGCAGTTCATCGGCCACACCGACCCGGCCCGCGCTGCTGCCGGGACGATCCGCGGCGACCTGGGTGCCGACAGCTTCGCCGTCGCGCGGGCGGAGAACCGCCTCGTGCGGAACCTGGTGCACACCTCCGACGATCCCGCCGGGGCCCGCCGCGAGTACGGCACGTGGTACGGGCCGGGCCGCGGCCTGCGGGTCACCGACTTCGACCGCTGCTCGGTCGTCCTGTGCAAGCCGGACGCCGTCGAGCGGGGTTTGGCCGACGCCGTGCTCGACCGGATCGCCGCAGATGGAGCCACGATCGCCAACCGGATCAACGTAACTGTGCAGCCGTGGCAAGCCCACGTGCACTACTGGGACCTCCTGGTCGATGCCGACCACTTCCCCGACCGCGACATCCCCGCGTGCCTGGACGACGCGTACGCGGGCAAGCAGGTCACCCTCGCCCTCGCGTACGGCGAGCCGGGCATCCATGGCCGACTGCGTCAGCTCATCGGGCACTTCGACCCCACGCGCGCCGCCGCCGGCACCATCCGTGGCGACCTCGGCAACGACAGTCTCGAAGCCGCCCTCGAACAGAAGCGCCTCGTGCACAACCTGGTGCACACCTCCGACGACGCGGACGCGGCCCGCCGCGACTTCGGCACATGGTACGGCGCCCGCCGCCGCGTGCTGCTCACTGCTCAGTCGGCCGACGTGCCCCTCCAGACCACGCGCACCTACCGCTAACCGCTCCCTGTCCCGGAGGTCCCCTGTGACTGCTCCCTCCATGCCGCGCCGTCGCATGCTTCCCGTCCTGAGCGCCGAGCAGATCAGCACACTCAGTCCCGGCCTTGCCGACGTGATCGAGTACCGCAAGTCGGGTCTGTCGCTGAACCACATCATCGGCTGCCCGCTGGACTGCGGTTACTGCGTCCGGCACCTGTTCGGCAACTTCGAGATGAAGACACCGCGGGCGCTGATGAGCGACGAAACCGCCGTCGCCCTGCTAGTCGGCCACCCGCACTTCCGGCCGCACAAGACGCCCATCCAGGTGTTCAACCGGGCCACCGACCCGATGCTGCCGGTGGTCAAGTCCCACACGTTCGAGGTCCTGCGGCTGCTCGACGAGCAGGGCCTGACCAACCACGTCCTCGTCATCACCCGATGGCGGGTGAGCGCGGAGGACTGCGCCGTCCTCAACTCCTTCAGTCACCTGCGCCTGACGGTCCTCGTCACCCACTCCGGCATCGACCATCCGGAGATCGAGCCCGTCAACTCCACGTACGCCGCCGACAGCCTTCGCATGCTCTACGAGCACGCCGAGAACTACCGCACCGTCCTGTACTGGCGGCCGATCGTGCCCGGCCTCAACGACTCCGACGAGCACATCGAGCGCGCCCGCGAACTGTCCCTGCACGCGCACGCCACCGTCTTCACGGGCCTGTTCTTCCGCGACGAGATCAAGGCGTACTACGAGGACCACGGCATGCCGGTGCCGTACGAGGACACGGCCCGGCGGAAGATCATGCCGGAGCAGGCGGAGCAGCGAATCCTGGACGCCTTCGGCCCGGACAAGGCTGCCGGTGGCGCCCAGTGGGGAACGCTGTTCCGCAAGACGAGCTGCGGCGTCGCCTACGCCTGGGGCGAGGCCGACTACAACGGCCACTACGGCGTTCGGGAACTGTGTGACATCTGCCCGCCCGAGCAGATCTCGCTATGCGAGAAGGCTTGGGTGACGCCGCCGCTGGACGCCGTCGTGCGCGAGGCGCGCGCTCTTGGGGCGGTTGGTGACGTCGAGGTCAACGACCGTGCCATCGTCGTGGAGGGACTGGACGAGCCGCCGCGCTACTTCCTGCAGCACGGGTTCGGCTACCAATGCCACGACCGGAGCAAGCCTCACCACTACCGCCAGCACGGCCGGGCCCCCATCGGCTGGGAGGCGGAGGACGGACCCGATGCGCCATGAACTTCGCCACCTGGCCCACGCTGCTCGTCGTCGACGTCGAGGGTAACGGCACCAACCCGCCCGACCTCGTCGAAGTCGCTGCGCTGCCCATCCGGGACGGGCGCCCCGACAAGGGCACCGCGGGCTGGTGGCTGACCCGCCCGAACCGCCCCGTCACCTCCTTCGCCACCCGGGTGCACGGCCTGACCAATGCCGACTTGGCCGACAAGCCGGCGTGGGCCGAAGTCGCGAGCCAGGTACACGCCTTCCTCGGAAACACCTGGATCTGCGCACACAACGCGCACACCGACTACCGCGTGCTCAGCGCGCACCTGCCCGGCTGGGAGCCTGCGGGCGTCCTGGACACGCTCCGGCTGGCCCGGGACGCCTTCCCCGACCTCGGCAAGTACAGCCTGGACAGGCTCATCGAGCACGTACAACCCGACCTGCGAGAAGCGCCCGGCGCCCGGCACCGGGCCACCTTCGACGCCTTCGCCACGGCGCAGCTCCTCCTCGCCATGGCCTCCCGCTACGACACCTGGGGCCAGTTGGTCGGCGCGGCCGTGCCGCCCGACCTGCCCGGCGCCCCCGAACCAGAAAGGGACCCCACCCTGTGGTGACTTCCTCCTCCCAGCCCCTCCGGATCGGCGTACTCGGAACCCACTCCACGGGCAAGACGACGCTCCTGAAGCGCATAGAGATGGAGCTGCGCGGTCACGGCGTAACGGTGGCTCGCACCGGGCAGCTCGGCAAGCGCGCCGCCGCGGCCGGCCTGCCCAAGATGCAGCACCACACCGCCCAGTCCACCGAGTGGATCATCGCCCAGGGCATCCTCGACGAGACCAACGCCGCCGCTCAGGGCGCCGAAGTCGTCCTCATCGACCGCGCTGCCCACGACGCCATCGCCTACTTCGAGGCCGCGATGGCGTTCCGGGCCGAGACCCTGCCCCGGCTCGCACGCGAACGCCTGCTGACCCTCGCTTCCACGCAGCTCCCCAAGTACGACCTGCTGTTCGCGACCGTGCTCGATGAGAGCGTGCCCGTCGACACCAGCCACGACTACGACGCCACCTTCCGGCGCCTCGTCGACGACCGCGTGCACCGTCTCCTGGCCAACGACGTCATCCCCCACCAACGGGTGACCAGCGACCCCGACAGCCAGGCCCACGCCGTTGACGTCGCCGTCCAGCGCTGCTTGAAGGGGGAACTCGTATGATCCCCGCCCCGCCCGCCGGCTGCATCAACATCGCCGGGAAGACCGTCTCTCGGCTCGGCTTCGGCACCATGCGCCTGACCAACCCCGGCACGTGGGGTGACCCGGATGACCGCGACACCGCCCTCAGCATGCTGCGCCAGGCCGTGCACACCCACGGCATCAGCCACATCGACACCGCCGACGCCTACGGCCCCCATACCGTCGAACACCTCATCCGCGAAGCGCTGTACCCCTACCCCGACCATGTGCTGATCGCCACGAAAGTCGGCATGGTCCGGCCCGCCCCCGGACAGTGGAAGCCGCTCGGCAACCCCTTCTACCTGCGGGCCAGCGTCGAAGCGAGCCTCCGCCGCCTGAAGGTGGAGCGGCTGGAGCTGTGCTACCTGCACCGCATCGACCCCGAGGTCTCGCGCGACGACCAGATCGCAGTGCTGCACGCCTTGCAGGACGAGGGGAAGATCGGGCACATCGGCCTGTCGAAGGTCACGCCCGAGGACATCCGATACGTGCTCAAGTACCGGCCCGTCGCCGCGGTGCAGAACGTGCTGAACACCACCGACCGCGACGACCCGGCCGTGGAGATGTGCCGCGACCTCACCATTCCGTATGTGGCCTACCGGCCGCTGGACGCCGGTGTCCTAGTACAGGCCAACGGGCCCGCCGCTCCCCTGCACTGGCTTCTCAACCAGGGCTCCCACGTCGCGCCCATTCCGAGCACCAGCCAGCCCCGGCACCTGGACGAGATCGTGGCGGCTGTACAGGACGGCCCGGCCTGATGCCCACTGCAACGGCTACGGCGCCCGGGCAGCGCCGTCACGCCGCCTACGAGAACTGGCGGCCCCCGGTGATCGGCGTCTCGCTGCTCGTTCCGGTCGGCGCCGACTGCATCACAGTCGTCGACCTCCAGGGCATGCTGATGCTTCCCGCGGGCGGCGTGTACGACGGGCAGACGCCGCAGGAAGCCGGCCACCGGGTGCTTGCCGACCCCTCCGGGAGGCTGAGGCTCCTGCGGCGCGTCGCCGTCGACTCGGTGCAGATGCGACGCAGGAAGGTGATCACCCACGTCATGGCCGCTGCGCCCATGACCCGCGGCGCGGTGACGGGCCTGGTGTACCGGGACCCTCGGGCTACCGTGCGCGTCATGCCGACCCTCCAGTTCCTTGACCAGTGGCCGACAGGGCGGACGCGTCTCCTCGTCAGCCTGCAGGCCCTGGCAACCGGAGACACGCCTTGCATCGAGGGCGGGGTCGTGCAGGCCCAAGTGCCGTCGGCCCTCGGCACATAGAGCTCTCGGGCGCGGCTGGCCGTCACCCGAGGCGGCCGCGCCCGGCGGCTGGTGGAGGACTGAGCGGAGAGCGACCTGTAACAGATCACGGTCGCTGACGTTTGGGCCGTGAAGGGGTTGACACTTTTCGTCAACCCCGCAGCGACCCGGAGGAACGGTGACTACCGCGACAGCTCCCCTCTCGTCCAAGACCGGCAGGTCGCACCTGCAGGAGTCTCTGTTCTCCTGGCTCGACCCGGAGGATGCTGCACCCGCGCCCGAGACCAAGACCCTGGTGGAGGTCGACCCCGAAGGCCCGACCGCGCCCCCCGCCGATGAAGAGAAGCGCGACCTCTCCCACGTCTGGGTCGTGGCCGCGGAGATTGAGGTCATACCGAAGATCGCAAAGGTGGCCGACTACCGCGGCAGCTTCAAGGCGACCGAGGGGCAGCGCATCGACGCGCTCGAGGTCTACTGCAAGGGATGCCGACGCCCGTATGACGAGGTCACAGGCCAGGACTGCTCAGCGAAGATCGACAACCGGCACCTGATCGGCGGAGACCAGAGCACCCGCGCCAAGCGGAGGATCATTCCCGTCCCGCCCAGGAACGCCCGGGTCGTCCCCGGCGGCCGCATCCAGCGACGCGGCATCGAAGTCTACGTAGGAGGGATTTCCCGGCCCCCGCGCTGACCGCGCGACACTAACGCCGCTGACTATCCACTGTGCGCGGCGTGACTACTCAGCGAACCTCCTGGGCGCTCGCGCGTGAAGCCGCCGGCCTGTTCCTCACCGCGTTCGGCCTGCTCGGCGTCCTCGTGGCGTTGGGCGCACTCCACTGGGCCGCCGGACTCTCCGCCGCCATGGCGGGCCTACTCACTGCCGGCATCCTCCTCCAGCCCCATCCGGACGCGCCCCGCTGGGCCCGTGCCGTCCGCGCCGCCGTCTGCATCACCGGATACGGCGGCCTCACCGGCTGCGCGTTCGCCCTCTGCATCCCCCTGGGCTGGATCGGCGTATCCCTCGCCGTCGTCCTCGTCGGCCTGTGGCTCACCACCCGTGAGCACGAAGACGAGGAGACCGCCTGATGCCTCGCCAGTTCCTCCCCACCCTCCGGGGACTCCTCGTCCCCCGCGCCGCCGCTCCCCCACCGCCACCCGCAGAGACGAAGGACCTCCTCGCGGGCAACGCGTACGTCTCGATGACCTACGCCGGCGTCACGAACGTCTGGGGCACGCCCGGCCGCGCGGACGGCTGGGACATGGAACGCGTCATCATCGAGGGCTACGAGCGCTCGATCTGGACGTTCAAGTCCATCGAGGCGATCAGCAAGCACGCCAGCACGCTCCCGATCCAGATCGGCCGCGGCGGCGATGAGCGCCGCTTCGAGGAGACCCTCGACAGCCACCCACTGCTGAAGCTGCTCAACAAGAAGGCCAACCCGTTGGAGACGGGCGACGTCTTCAAGAAGCGGCTGAGCGCGCAGCTCCTTCTGTCGAAGAAGGGCGTGTTCATCGAGAAGACCTTCAGTCGCGGCGGCACCCTCGTACGCCTTGACCTGCTTCCGCCGGACCGCGTCCAGATCATCCCCGACGACCGCAACGCCGACTACGTCAAGCACTTCGAGTTCACCGACTACAGCGGGCACATCCGCGAGCTGCAGCCCAAGCACGTCATATGGATCAGGGACCCCCACCCCACCGACCCGTTCTGTGGCGTCACCCCGCTCGAAGCAGCGGGCCTGTCCATCGACCTGGACGTCAAGGCGCGCACCTACAACATCAGCTTCATCGCCGACGACGGCAGGCCCGGCGGCATCGTCGGTATCGACCTCGACGGCGTCGACCCGCGGGAAGTCGACCGCATCCAGCAGCGTCTGGCCCCCGGCGCACACAACGCTGGCCAGCTCACCCTCGTCGGCACCGGGCCCGGTGGCGTCACCTACGTCGACACCTCCGCCCGCCCGCGCGAGATGGCCTACGAGACGCTGGCCGGCACGTCCAAGGGCGAGATCCTGGCCGCGTTCGGCGTCCCGGAGTCCATCGTCGGCAACGCCTCCGAGCGGACCTACGCCAACGCCGACCGCGAGGAATACAACTTTTGGGACCACACGCAGCTGCCCCACCTCAACCTGATCGCTTCCGGATTCGATCCGGACCTCGATGACGAGTGGATCGTTCGCTTCGACACTTCCAGCGTCCAGGCGCTGGAGTTCCCCCGCCGCCAGGCCCGCGAGGAAGCCCGCAAAGAGTGGGAAGCCGGCCTCATCACGATCGACGAGTACCGGAAGATCGCTGGGAAGCCAGCATTCAACGTCCCGCAGTCCCGGGCGTTGTGGATTTCCCCGCAGAAGGCCCCCGTACCGGCCAACCCGCAGGACGCCGCAGCGCTGGGCCTCGGCCCCGATCCGGCTGCCGGAGGCACGCCAGGCGCCGCGCCCACCGGTGCGCCGCTGCCCCCGGGCACCGCTCCGGACACCGCGGCCGAGGACGTGGCCGCCGCCCGCGCCCTGGGGCCCGGCCCGAGCGCCGCGGCGGACGTCGCCGCCGCACGAGCCCAAGACGGGCCCCCTGCACTGCCCGCAGGACCTACGGCCGCTGACGCCGTCGCCGCGGCCCGCGCCACCGACCTCGACACCGGCCCTGGCGAGGCGGCCGCCGACGTCGCCCGCGCCCGCGACACCCAGGACGCCGCGCTGCCCGGCGACGCCGCCGAGGACGTCGATGCCGCCCGCGCCTCGATCGAGACCAAGGCCCTGCCGCAGGACGGCTACGAGGTCACCGACGACGACTTCGACGCCCTATCCACGGCCGTGGCCGCAGCCGTCACCGCGCTCCTCGCACGGCAGGAAGGCGTCATCCTCGCCCGGCTCCGGGCCCCGAAAATCCGCAGGTACACGCGGTACTGGGAGCCCGAGAACGACAACGACGTCCGGCGCGTCGACGCCGACCTCGACCAGAACCGTGTCGTCAGCGCCCCCCGCTGGGCCGAGGAGACCAGCCAGACCCTGACACCGATCCTGCAGCAGGCCGCCGTCGCCACGGCCCGCAAGGTCGGCAAGGCCCTCACCGGCAGGGACGAAGTGCCCCGTCCGCGGCTGCCGCCGCCATCGTCACCGCGGCGTACGCCGGAGAGGCCATCACCGCCTTCCTCGCCGAACTCGCCACGGTCCTCCAGGCCGCCCAGCACGACGCCAAGCACATCGACGACCTGGCGCACGCCGTCGTCAGCTACTACCAGTCCGCAGAGCCCGCCCTGATCGCCCGCATCGCCGAGACATGCGCTGTGGCGACCATCAACGGCGCCGCAGACGCCGCGGCGGAACACGCCGGCCCCGACGTCGTCCGGACCTGGGTCACCCGCGGAGACACCCGCGTGCGGCCCGCGCACAAGGCGCTCCACGGCAAGACGCTGCCCGTCGGCGCCCCGTACACCGTTGACGGCGCCAGCCTCCGCTACCCCGGCGACCCGTTCGCCCCCATCGCCCTCACGGTCAACTGCCGCTGCCGCCTGCACTACGCGACCGACGAGGCGGTGGGCTGACGTGAATACCTACCCCGCCACGGTCGAGGCCGTGGTCGACGCCGACACCCTCGACGTCGACATAGACCTCGGTTTCGGAATCCACGTCCGCCAGCGCGTTCGTCTCCTCGGCCTGAACACGCCCGAGAAGAACACCCCCGCAGGGCGCGCCGCCAGCACCTGGGTCACCGACTGGCTCACCCAGCACCCCACCGGCCTGGTGGTCGAGACCCAGCGCAAGGAGAAGTACGGCCGCTGGCTCGCCACGATCACGGCCGCCGACGGCGCATGCCTGAACACCGACCTGCTCGCCACGTCCCACGCCGCCGCCTACGACGGCCACGGCCCCCGCCCCATCCCCGCACCCAAGGAGTCCCCGTGAGACGCATAGGCCGCTTCATCCGCAAGAACACCAGCGCGCTCCTGTGGGGCGGATGGACGCTGTTCTTCGTCGTCTACGAGACCATCGCGCTGGCCAACAAGAAGGACGACGACACCCTGAGCGAGAACACCCGCAGGCTCTTTCGCATCCGCAGCTCGAAGGTCGGCCGCGCGGCATTCACGGTCATCCTCGGCGGAGGCGCGATCTGGTTCCTGTTCCACATCCTCACCGAGACGATGTAGCCCGCCCGGCCCCCACGGCGAGGCCGCGACGCTAACCACCTGCACTGTGCATGGTCCGCGCCATGCTGAATCGCCCCACTGCACAGGCTGAGTCGCAGGACCTGAGTCGCGACCTCGAGGTCAAGGTCACGCGTCGACCGTGGAACCCTGCCCTGCACCCCCGCGACAGCAAGGGCCGTTTCATCGAGACCGGTGGAACGGTGCGGCTGTGGGGAGGCAAGCTCGCGCGCGTCGTCCGCGCGCTCCCGCATGACCGCATCCTCGTTCAGGACCAGAGCGGACCGAACGAGTTCAGGGGGCGCAGGCACACCACCAGCGCCAAGTGGGTCAGCATGGTCGCGCGGCCCGACGGCACCGACTCCCCGCACGAGACCGTGGACCCTCGGCAGGACGCCCTGGACCGCCTCCCACCCGTCACCGAATCCCCGCGTGCGGCCGTGGACCGTCGGCGGGACGTTCTGGACCGTCTGGACCGGGAGCAGGACGTCTGGGTCGCCTCCGCCGACGGCGAGGGGGTGCCTTGGCTGGTGCCGCTGTGGTTCCTGTGGGACGGGACGGACGTCTGGCTGGCGACCCGGCCGCGGAATCCGACCGGACGCAACCTGCGTGCGGGCGGCCGCACCAGGCTGGCGTTGGGCGACACGCGGGACGTCGTGCTGATCGACGGGGACGTGGAGACCTTCGCGGGTCCGGACGCGCCCGGCGCCGCGGCCGAGGCGTTCACGGCGAAGTACGGCTGGGACCCGCGAACCGACCGGGCCGACTACACGTGGTTCCGGGTGCGGCCGGTCGCGGTGCAGGCCTGGCACGAGGAACGCGAGCTGCCGCAGCGGTACGTGATGCGGGACGGGGTCTGGCTTGTCTAGACAGGTTCGACACCTGCCCCCTCCCGCGCCATCCGATTCCCCCCAAGGTGTTACCCAAGGTATTACCCAAGGGTAATATCTGATGGTTTGATGTGCGTCGCCACTCAACCCCCTTAGACCACAGGGAGATCCAGTGACGCTTCTCGCACAGCGCCGTGCACAGGGCTCGGCGGTGCTCGCCCTCTCGCTCGCGGTCGCCGGACTCGCCGGCGCGACACCCACCGCGTCGGCCGCCGACCAGACACCGCGGCTGAGGGTTCTGACGTACAACGTCTTTCTCTTCAGCAAGACCCTGTACCCCAACTGGGGCCAGGACCACCGGGCCGCGGAGATCGCGAAGGCCCCGTTCGTGCGTGGCAACGACGTCGTCGTGCTCCAGGAGATGTTCGACAACTCCTCCTCGGACGCGCTGAAGAAGGCCGCCGCGGGCGAGTACCCGTACCAGACCCCCGTGGTCGGCCGCAGCACGTCCGGCTGGGACGCCACGGGCGGGTCGTACTCCTCGGCCACGCCGGAGGACGGCGGTGTCACGATCCTCAGCAAGTGGCCGGTCGTGCGCAGGGAGCAGTACGTCTTCAAGGATGCCTGCGGCGCCGACTGGTGGTCCAACAAGGGCTTCGCGTACGTCGTGCTGAACGTCGACGGCGCGAAGGTGCACGTGGTCGGCACGCACGCGCAGTCCACGGACCCGGGCTGCGACGCGGGTGAGGCGGCGGCCGTGCGCAGCCGTCAGTTCAAGGCGATCGACGCGTTCCTCGACGCCAAGAACATCCCCGCGGCCGAACAGGTCGTGGTCGCGGGCGACTTCAACGTCGACTCGCGCACCCCGGAGTACGCCTCCATGCTCGCCGACGGCGGTCTGGCAGGCGCCGACACGCGCACCGGGCACCCGTACTCCTTCGACACGCAGGACAACTCCATCGCCCGGGACCGCTACCCGAGCGACCCGCGCGAGGACCTGGACCACGTCCTGCACCGCGCCGGGCACGCCCGCCCCGCGGTGTGGAAGAACGACGTGGTGAGTGAGCGGAGCGCACCCTGGACGGTCTCCAGCTGGGGCACGTCGTACACGTACACCAACCTGTCGGACCACTATCCGGTGACCGGGTTCGCTGGCTGACGCCGCGGCGCCCGGATGCCGTCGCGCCTCGTCCTCATGGGCGAGGCGAGGCGGCGCGAGGCCGGACCGGACACCTCGCCGGGCACGGGCGGCGCGCCCGAGCCGAGCCCGGCGCGTCGCGGGGCGGCGCGCTCCGCCTCACACCTCGGCCGAGCGGGGCGCCGTCGTCTCCTCCAGCGTCACCACGAGCCGCCCCAGCAGCGCCCGCAGCAGGTCCTCCTCGCCCGGGTCGAACCCTGGCCAGCCCGCCCGGACCGCGCGGTCGACGCGCCGCCAGTACTCCTGGCCGCGCGGGGTGAGGTGGGCGAGGATGCGGCGCCGGTCGAGGGGGTCCACCCGGCGGTGGACGAGGTTCTGTTCGACCAGCTGGTCGACGAGTTTGGTCAGGCTGGGGGCCGGCAGGAAGGCCGCCTGCGCCACCGCCGTCATCCGGTGCCCGGCGCCGTCCGAGAGCAGGGCGAGCACCCGCCAGGTCTCCAAGGAGCAGCCCTCGGCGTCCAGGGCGGCCTGGAGCCGACGGGACGCCGCACGCTCCGCCCGGGTGAGGAGCTGCGTCAGTTCGTACGGCCGGCGCGGCGACGAGGGGGCCATCCTGCTCCTAGGGACTGGCTTGAGGGAGTCCTGGGTCACGAGGTGCGTACATCGTATGAGACACACTGGAGTTCACCGCGAGGAACCGAAATCATGTCGCCATGTTCCGGCACGAGACGCCCGCTCCCGAGTGGTTCACGGCCGACGGCTCCGTGCTCGGCGTGGCTCTGGTGTTCCCGCTCCAGGGCCCGGCCGGGATGTTCGGCCCGACCTGCGAGAGTTGTGCCCAGCTCGCGGCGGAACGGGTCAACGACGAGGGCGGGGTCCTCGGCCGTGAGCTGCGGCTGATCCCGGTCGACGGGGGTGCGACGCCACGTCAGGTGGCGGACCAGGTAGAGGCGTTGGTGGATCTGGGCGTCGTGCAGGGTGTCACCGGCTGGCACATCTCCTCGGTGCGGCAGGCACTCGCGCCGAGGGTCGCCCATCGCGTGCCGTATGTCTACACCGCCCTGTACGAGGGAGGGGAGCACACCGCCGGCGTGTTCCTCACCAGTGAGACACCGCAGGACCAACTGCGCCCGGCGATGGCCCTGCTGACCCGTGAGCATCTGGTGCGGCGCTGGTTCGTGGTCGGCAACGACTACGTCTGGCCCCGGCGTACGGCGCGGGCCGCGCACTCCTACGCCCGCGCGACGGGGGCGGACATCGGCGGCGAGGTGTATCTGCCGCTCGGCACACACGACTTCGAACCCGTGCTGCGACGCATCGAGCGGTCCGACGCGGACGGGGTGCTGATGCTGCTGGTGGGCGGCGACGCGGTGCGCTTCAACCGGGCCTTCGCCGCCGCCGGGCTGGACGCGCGCTGTCTGCGGCTGAGCACGCTGATGGACGAGAACATGCTGATGGCGAGCGGGCCTTCGGCCACCGGCCGCCTCTACAGCACCGCGGGCTTCTTCGCCTCCCTCGCCAACCGCGACACCCTCGATTTCCACGGCAGTTACGCGGACCGCTACGGCCTCGACGCCCCCGCCCTCGGCAGTCTCGGCGAATCGTGCTACGAGGGTGTGCTGCTGCTCGCCGCGCTGCTGAGGGGGGCCGGGACGACGGACGTCGCGGCGATCGGGGCGGCGGCGGAGACGGTGTCGTACGAGGGCCCGCGCGGCCTCCTGCGGCTGCGGGACCGCCATGTGCGCCAGCGCATCTACCTGGCGCGCGCGGACGGGCTGGACTTCGACGTGCTCGCCGAACTGGACCTCCGGCACTAGCTGCTCTTGACAGGCTGTCACCCCGTCAAGATACTTCCCGCAGGAATTAATTAGAATGCCTCGGGCGAATTGCGTGACGAGCGTCGAAACGCTCTCCGCGGCCGGTCGGGGCGTTTTTTGTTGCCTCGGGGAAAGTCCCGCGAAACGCCCTGGAAACAGCGTGACTTGAGGCTGTGGACCGCTTCGGGAGGTTTGCCTTCCTCCCACACCCGAGGGGGTTCTTTTGATCAGCGGTTCATCCATTCTCCGGCGTCGCCTCCTGGCCGCGGGCGCGGCGCTCGCGGCCGTCGCCGCGCTGTCCGCCTGCGGTGCCAAGACCGACTCGGGCGGCACGTCGTCCGACAAGGCCGCGAAGATCGACGTCAGCGGCGACACGGTGAAGGTCGGTCTGCTCAACTCGCTGTCCGGGACGATGGCGATCAGCGAGGTCACCGTCCGTGACGCGCTGCGCCTGGCGATCGACGAGATCAACGCCTCCGGCGGAGTGCTCGGCAAGAAGATCCAGCCGATCGGTGAGGACGGCGCCTCCGACTGGCCGACCTTCGCCGAGAAGGCGCAGAAGCTGATCCAGGACGACGGTGTCGCGGCCACCTTCGGCTGCTGGACGTCCGCCAGCCGCAAGGCCGTCAAGCCGGTGTTCGAGAAGAACAGGTCGCTGCTGTTCTATCCCGTGCAGTACGAGGGTCTGGAGCAGTCCCCGTACATCTTCTACACCGGCGCGACCACCAATCAGCAGATCGTCCCGGCGCTGGACTATCTGAAGGCCAAGGGCCTCAAGAAGCTGTACCTGGTCGGCAGCGACTACGTCTTCCCGCGCACCGCCAACAAGATCATCAAGGCGTACGCGAAGGCCAACGGCATGAAGGTGCTCGGCGAGGACTACGCGCCGCTCGGCGCCACCGAGTTCAGCACGATCGCCAACAAGGTGAAGGCCTCGAAGGCCGACGCGGTGTTCAACACCCTCAACGGCGACTCCAACGTGGCCTTCTTCAAGGAGTACAAGTCGGCCGGGCTGACCGCCAAGTCGATGCCGGTGGTCTCGGTGTCGATCGCCGAGGAGGAGGTCAAGTCGATCGGCACGCAGTACCTGGCGGGCCAGTTGACGGCCTGGAACTACTACCAGACCACCACGGGCGCGGCGAACGAGAAGTTCGTGAAGGCGTACAAGGCCAAGTACGGCCAGGACAAGCCGACCAGCGACCCGATGGAGGCCGCCTACACCTCGGTCTACCTGTGGAAGGCCATGGTGGAGAAGGCGGGCTCCTTCGATCCGGAGAAGGTCAAGGCCGCCTCCGACGGCATCGCCTTCGGCGCCCCCGAGGGCACGGTCACCGTGGACGGCGCCACCCAGCACATCTCCAAGACGGCCCGGATCGGCGAGATCGGTTCTGACGGCCTGATCGAGGAGGTGTGGAACTCCGGCAAGCCCGTCGAGCCGGACCCGTACCTCAAGGACTACTCCTGGGCCGCCGGCCTGTCCTGAGGGGAGGCACCCGCATGACCGTGATTCTGGGTCAGACCTTCACCGGCGTCTCCATCGGTGCGGTCCTGCTGCTCATCGCACTCGGACTGTCCCTCACCTTCGGCCAGATGAACGTCATCAACATGGCGCATGGCGAGTTCATCATGGCGGGCGCCTATACGACATACGTCCTGCAGAAGTCCATTTCCAGCGCGGGAATTTCGCTGCTGGTCGCTCTTCCCGTCGCTTTTCTCGTCTCCGGGATTCTCGGCGTACTCCTCGAATGGCTGCTGATCCGCAGGTTGTATCTGCGGCCGCTCGACACGCTTCTGGTCACCTGGGGCGTCTCACTGATGCTCCAGCAACTCGCCCGGGACGTTTTCGGCGCGCCGAACGTGCAGACCCGCGCGCCCGACTGGCTCACCGGCAACACCACGGTGATCGGCGGCGACGACCCGCTCACGGTCGCCAACAGCCGCCTGTTCATCCTGGGCCTGGCGCTCACCGCGGTGCTCGCGCTGACGCTGACGCTGCGGATGACGCCCCTCGGCCGGAGGATCAGGGCCGTGGTGCAGAACCGGGACCTCGCCGAGGTGTCCGGCATCGCCACCGGACGGATCGACCGCACCGCCTTCCTCCTCGGCTCCGGCCTCGCCGGCGTCGCGGGGGTCGCGCTCACGCTGATCGGTCCGATCGGGCCCACCATGGGCACCAACGTGATCATCGACGCCTTCCTGGTGATCGTGGTCGGCGGGATCGGGCAGTTGCGGGGCACCGTGATCGTCGCGTTCGTGCTCGGCGTCCTCCAAGCCGTGCTGGAGTACTCCACCACCGTCAGCGTGGCGAAGGTGCTGGTCCTCGTCGCCATCGTCGCCTTCCTGCAGTGGCGCCCCCAGGGGCTGTACACGCTGCGCACGAGGAGTCTCGTATGACCCACGGAGTCCTCTCCACGACCCCGCGCGCCGGGCGTTTCCGTTCCTGGGCCGGCTTCGCGGGCGCCGCGGTCGCGCTGTTCGCCCTCGCGCCGCTCGCACTGTCCGACTTCCGGCTCGGGCTGCTCGCCAAGTACCTGTGCACGGCGATCGTCGCGGTCGGCATCTGCCTGGCCTGGGGGCGCGGCGGACTGCTCACCCTCGGGCAGGGGGTGTTCTTCGGGCTCGGCGGCTACGCCATGGCGATGCATCTGAAGGTCGCCGACGCCGGACCGGGCAATCTGCCCGACTTCATGCAGCTCTACGGCTCGGCGAGCGAACTCCCCTGGTGGTGGCGGCCGTTCGGCAATCCGGCGTTCGCGCTCGCCGCGACCGTGCTGCTGCCGATGGCGGTCGCCGCACTGCTCGGCTCGTTCGTCTTCCGGCGGCGGGTCAAGGGCGCCTACTTCGCGATCCTCAGCCAGGCGCTGGCCGCCGCGTTCGCGCTGTGGCTCATCGGGCAGCAGGCCACGACCGGCGGCACCAACGGCCTCACCGACATCCACGGGTTCTTCGGTTACGACCTCCAGGACCCGGTCAACCAGCGGATGGTGTACTTCGTCATCGCGGCCGCCCTGCTGCTGACGATGCTGCTCGCGCGGCAGCTGATCCACAGCCGTTACGGCGAACTGCTCGTCGCCGTGCGGGACTCCGAGGAGCGGGTGCGCTTCCTCGGCTACGACCCGGCGAACGTCAAGCTCGTCGCCTATGTCGTCGCGGCGGGCATGGCCGGTCTGGCGGGCGCCCTGTTCGTGCCGGCGGTCGGCATCATCTCGCCGGCGCTGATCGGCATCGTGCCCTCCATCGAGTTCGTGATCGGCGCGGCGGTCGGCGGCCGGGCCAGTCTGGTCGGCGCCGTGCTGGGAGCGCTCGCCGTCGCCTGGGCGCGGACGGCCCTTTCGGAGGAGTTCCCGGCGGCCTGGACGTACTTCCAGGGACTGCTGTTCATCGTGGCGCTGGCGTTCCTGCCGGGCGGCATCGCCTCGCTCGCGGGGCTCGTACGGCGGCGCAGGACGGCCCGCGGGACGGCTTCCGTCGGCACACTGGGAGAAGCGGCATGAGCGAGCTGGAGATACGCGGACTGCGGGTGTCCTTCGACGGGTTCACGGCCGTCGACGGGGTCGACCTCGATGTGCGCGCCGGTGATCTGCGGTTCCTGATCGGGCCGAACGGCGCCGGCAAGACCACCCTCGTCGACGCGGTCACCGGACTGGTGCGTGCCCGGGGCTCGGTGCGGTTCGGCGGCGAGCAGCTGCTGGGCCGCAGTGTGCACCGGATCGCCCGCTCGGGTGTCGGCCGCACCTTCCAGACGGCCACCGTGTTCGAGGAGTTGACGGTCCTTCAGAACCTGGACATCGCCGCGGGCGCCGGCCGGAGCGTGTGGACGATGCTGCGCCGGCGCCGCGGCGTCCCCGAGCCCGTCGCGCGGGCCCTGGAGACCGTCGGGCTCACGGATCTGGCGGACTCCCCCGCCGGGACCCTGGCGCACGGCCAGAAGCAGTGGCTGGAGATCGGCATGCTGCTGGTGCAGGACGTGCGGCTGCTGCTCCTGGACGAGCCGGTGGCGGGCATGAGCCACGACGAGCGGCAGTCGACCGGCGAGCTGCTGCGGCGCATCAGTGAGGAGCGGACGGTGGTGGTCATCGAGCACGACATGGACTTCATGCGGTCCTTCGCGCGCAGTGTCAGCGTGCTGCACGCGGGCCGGGTGCTCAGCGAGGGGACGGTGGCCGAGGTGCAGGCCGATCCGCAGGTGCAGGAGGTCTACCTCGGCCAGGCGTCCGCCGACGCCCCACGGGCGCAGGCCGCTCCCGAGCAGGCACCCGTCGACGCGGCGGTGCAGGAGGCGTGATGCTGACCATCGAGGACATCCGGGTGGGCTACCACCGCAGCACCGTCGTCCACGGTGTGAGCGTCGAGGTGCCGAAGGACGGCGTGGCGGCCGTGCTCGGGCACAACGGCGCGGGCAAGACCACCCTCCTGCGCGCCGCCATGGGCCTGCTCACGCCCGGCGGGGGCCGGATCGTGCTGGACGGCGAGGACATCACCCGCCGCAGACCGCACGAGAGAGTGGCGCGCGGCATGGCGTACGTCCCGCAGGGCCAGCAGTGCTTCCCGCACCTGACGACCGCCGAGAACCTCCGGCTGGTCGCCGACGGGCGCAGACGCGGCCGGGCCGCCATCGCCGAGGCGCTGGACCTGTTCCCCGCGCTGCGGGCGCTGGCGGGACGCCGTGCCGGGCTGCTCTCGGGCGGCCAGCGGCAGCAACTGGCGATCGCGCGTGCTCTGGTGACGGAGCCCCGGCTGCTGCTGCTCGACGAGCCGACCGAGGGCATCCAGCCGTCGGTGGTGGCCGAGATCGAGTCGACGATCCTCGCCCTCGCCGGGCGCGGCGGTCTGTCGGTCCTCCTGGTCGAGCAGCACATCGGCTTCGCCATGCGGGCGGCTCAGCACTACTACGTCCTGGAGGCCGGCCGCGTGACCTCCTCGGGCACGGGCGGCGAACAGGCCGCCGACCGGGTGCGGGAGGCGCTCAGCGTCTGAGCGGGCGGCGCACGGACCGGGCCGGGCCCCGCGGTCGCCCGCCCACGCGGGGCCGGCCTCAGGCCCGCTCGCCCGTGCGGACCACGACGAGGAAGGAGTCGGACTCCAGGTCCATCACCACGGTGGCGGGCTCGCCTTCGGCGCGCAGGCGGGCCGCGCACTCCTCGGCCGGCCACGATCCGCGCGGCGCTCCCGCCGGAAACCGTTCCAGTACCTTCGCGCCCACAGCCGCAGACACCTCCCGGATCGAGACGGACGACTTCCCTCCCTGCGCATGCCCGGGATTGCCGCGTACACGCCACCCGGTTGCGCGCCTTGTCCGCGGTCGCCGCGCGCGGCTGCCCGGTGCGGCGACGGGAGACGGTCCGTAACGCGCCCACCTCTACACATAAAGGCGATATAAGCGCAGAATGCAGATACGCAGCTGTTGTCCGCACACCGCCTCAGACGCGGTCGGCCTGCGAGTCGAAGGAGACGAGTCATGGCCAACGTCTCTCATCCCAGGGGTGACATGACGACTCACCCCGATGTCTCCGAAATGCGGGCCCGGTACGCCCGCATGCTCGGTGGTCGTGATGTGGCGCTCGTGGACGGGCCGGTGTTCCTGCTCGGCCTGTACTGCGCCGTATCGCCGTGGATCCTCCACTACACCACCAGCCAGCCCGACCTGGTGGTCCACAACCTGATCATGGGCCTCGCCATCGCGGTGCTGGCCCTGGGCTTCACCCGGGCTCCGGAGCGCATGTACGGCCTGAGCTGGGCCATGTGCGCGCTGGGCGTGTGGATGATCGTCTCGCCGTGGATCGTCGGCGACGGCCCCGACGCGGGCGTGGTCCTGAACAACGTCATCATCGGCGGCCTGGCCGTGGTGCTGGGGATGATCTGCGCCGTCACGGCGGCCAGGAGCGCATCCCAGCCGTAGCCGGCGGGGAGGAGAGGGACGGACGAAAGGGGCCGGTCCGCGCGAGGCGGACCGGTCCCTCACCCGTCCCGGCGGACCGGCCCGTGCCGCATCCCGGCGGGACGCCCCCTGCCGCATCCCGGCGGGACGCCCCCTGCCGCATCCCGGCGGGACGCCCCGTGCCGCATCCCGGCGGACCGGCCGTCCCCGGCGCCCCGTCAGGACGGGACCTCCCAGGGCGCCTGCGGCATCACCTGTCCCGTCTCCAGCAGGGACTTCAGGTTGGCGAGCACGGCGGGCCAGCCGGCCGACGCGTCGGACAGCTCGCCCTCGTCGTTGAGGTCCTCGTGGGTGACCGTCAGCCGCACGATGCCGCCGTGCGGCCGGATGTCGAAGGTGACCCGGGAGTGCCGGTCCTCCCGGCTCTCCTCGTCCGGCGCGGCCCAGGTGGTGACCAGCCGGGCGGGAGGCTCGCTCTCCACGACCCGGCCGACCACGTCGGCGACACCGGAACCGTCGGTGCGCACATGCGCCCAGCGGGAGCCGGCCCGCCAGTCCGACTCGTTGCGGTGACCCCAGTAGGCGGCGGTGAGATCGGCGTCGGTGAGCGCCTCCCAGACCTTCTCGGGGGTGCTCGCGATATAGGTGACGTAGACGAAGGTGGGCTTGTCGGTCATGGCTGCCTCGGCTTGTCGCTTGACGGCGCCGAGCACGCGCAGGCGCGGGCGCTCGAACTTGTCGATCCACCGCTCCTGGACCTCGTGGAGCGGAACCGGGTTGAGGTAGTGCAGCTTCTCCCTCCCCCGCCGCACGGAGCCGATCAGGTTGGCGGCCTCCAGGACACCGAGGTGCTGGGTGACGGACTGGCGGGTCATCTCGAAGCGCTCGCAGAGTTCGCCGAGCGTCTGCCCGCCGCGTTCGTGCAGCGTGTCGAGGAGGCGTCGCCTGGTGTCGTCCGACAGCGCCTTGAAGACCTTGTCCATACCGGGATCGGGTCCCGGACCGCTCTCCGATCGCACACTCCACGTTATGCAGGCAATTACCTGCATGTCAATGGGGCCGTCCCGCCCCCGATGTGGCGCGCGGTACGGCCGGCCCGCTCAGGGCGTGTACACGTACGGCGTGGTCGTCGTCAGCGGCGCGAAGCCCAGGCGGCGCAGGATCGGACGGCTCTGGTCGGAGGCGTCGACCTGGAGATAGCGGTAGCCGTGGTCCAGGGCGGCCCGCGCGCGATGGGCGACCAGACAGCGGTAGATGCCCCGGCCGCGCCACGCCTCGACCGTCCCGCCGCCCCAGAGCCCGGCGAAATCGGTGCCGGGCACGAGCTCCATCCGCGCCGAGCTCACCGGCTCGTCCCCGGCCAGCGCGAGGACGGCCAGGACCGTGTCGGGCGTCGCGGCGAGCTGGGCGAGCATACGGTGACGCAGCCGGGAGGCATCCGTACCGAAGGCCTTCTCGTGCACCTCGGCCACCTGCTCGACGCCCGCGGCGTCGGTCACGCGCACCACGCGGACGCCGTCCGGGTCCGGCCCGTCGAGGTCGAGGGCGGCCGCCTCGGCGACCATCACGGTCTCCTCGGGCCCGGCGGTGAACCCGGCCGCGAGGAGCCTGCGCCCGAGGTCGGCCGGCTCGTCGTGGCCGTACGCCTTCCACTCGAACTCGTGACCGAACTCGCTGAAGTAGGCCACCTGTTCGGCGATGGCGGCATCGGCTCCCGCGGCGTCCAGGCCGGACCACAGGACGCCGTTCCAGCCGAGCGCGGAGGACACCTGGCGCACCACGGGCCCGGACCGCTCGACGCGCGCGTCGGGGCCGTCGGGGCGGGCGTGCCGGCGCAGCTGCCGGTCGTGTTCGAGAAGTACCGTCGCATGATCCATGGGCGTCACTCCAGCACCATCCACCACCGCACGCAACGCAATTTAGAATTATGCAACTCCGCCTCAAAAGAATCATGAGAAGCGGCCGAAGAAGCGCCACGAGAATATGCCTGAACCCTCGCATCACACGTCGGCCGACTGCTACCTTCCAGCCATGTCGCAGCAACGGGGGCTCGCGGTCTGGGCGTTGTTTCTTTTCGCGGGAATTTTCTTGGTGATCTATTTCCCTGCCGAAGATCTCTTCTTTCGGCTGGTGATCGATCTACTGGTTCTACCGGCCGTGGGAATTCTGTTCCTGTCGGTCCGTGAGTGGTTCTCGCCGACGACCGCCATGGCACAGCCGGCACCTTCCATGACGCCCTGTCCGGGCCCCGTGGTGACCGGATCGCCGAACGGCTCCGGCCCGGCGCCGTATACCCCCAGGACGCGGTTCCCGGTGCGGGCCCCGAGATCTATCACCTGCGGCAGAAATGCCTGCCGACCTATCTCGTGATCGACGCGTCGAGTTCGATGCAGCCGCACCAGAACACGCTCAATCGAACTCTGGCGCAGTTGCACGCGACGATTTCCGAGAGCCCTCGGGTCTCGGAATTCGCGCACATGTCGCTCATCGCTTTCTCGACCGATGCGCATCTGATCATCGAAATGACCGACCTCGACCGTATCGAGGTGATGCCGGAAGTCGTGTGCAACGGCCTCACCAACTATTCCGCGGCCTTCGACCTGGTGCGCAGCCGCATCGAGACGGACGTGGACGATCTGCGCGCGATGGGCATGGCCGTGCTGCGGCCGGTGATGTTCCTGCTCACCGACGGCGCGCCGACCGACGAGCACTGGCACGACGCGTTCCGCAGGCTCGTCGACCGCTCCTGGCACCGCTATCCGCACGTCATCAGCTACGGCTTCGGGGCGGCCAACCCGGACGTGCTCGGCAAGGTCGCCACCAAGGCGGCGTTCCTCGCCGACGCGGGGGTCGACCAGGACCGGGCGCTGCTGGAGGCGCTGGGCAGCTGGCTCAACTCCCTGGTCGCCTCCTCCCGGGCGGGCGAGATGCAGATACCGCGGCACACGCCGGGGTTCACCGAGCAGCCGGTGAACCCGGAGTACCTGACGGTGTCGGCCGAGTACATGGACTGACCGCCGCGGACCGAAGAGACCATCGCGCCTACCCCGAGGAGCGGCCGTGTCCGCCCGTCATTCAGCCCGTTCGCAGAACAGGCGCCTGTTCCTGGCCACCGGGCTGGTGGCCGTGGCCGCGCTGCTGCGCCTCACGTCCCCGGACGGCGGGGCGGACGAGGGTCCCGAGCCCGAGCGGGGCCCGTCGACCGTGTCCTCCGTGCCGACCCGTCGGAGCGCGCCGTCGGCCGGGGACCCCGCCCCGAGCCGCACCACCCGCCCCGCCTCACCGTCACCGTCCCCCTCCGGGTCCCGGTCCACGGCCGACCCGGACCCCGGCACCACCGCTCCCAAGTCCGGTACGTCGCCTTCGCGTTCGTACCCGGACCCGCCCCGGACGCCGCCGCAGCAGTACGACCCGGCGGGGCCCTGACGGGGCTTCAGCCCACCGCACGTTCCGGCGTGCCGAACAGAAGACAGACGACCATGACCCGTCCGACGTCACGGTGTCCGCGCTGCGGAGCCGACAACGACCCCAACTACACCACCTGCGCCCTGTGCGGCGGCGTGCGTGTCTTCGACCCGGGTGCCGGTACGACCACCACGGCCGCGCCCGCCGCGAAGCCGGCCCCGCCCAAGTGGAGCCCGCCGCCCACCGTCCCCGCGCCCGTCTCCCCGCCCGCCGGGGGCTCCCCGGCCGCTGCGGCGTCCCGGCCGCGCTTCGCCCGTGACGTCACCCGCTATCTGTGCGCGGCCGTGCACATCGACACCAAGTTCGCCCGCCGCGCCGTCGAGGAGATCCTGGAGGAGCCGCGGCGTGCCGTCGCCACCTCGCCCGGGGTGGACCTCGGCTGCGTCCTCAAGCACGCGCTGGCGGCCCGCCGCCGCCAGGTGCGCCGGGACGTGGTCCTCAGCGTGCTGCTGCTGGCCGTGCTGGTCACGATCCCGTTCACCGCGGGCCTGAGCCTGTTCCTGGGCATCCTCGCGGCCTGGGTGATCGTCGCCGTCGACTCGCTGTCGGTGCACTACGGCGTGATCGCCCGGCGGCTCAAGCGGGAGAACTTCGACCACACGCGGGCGCCCCGGCCGCTGTCCGGCGAGAACCGGCGCCGCATCGAGGCGATCGAGCGACGCGACCGCGGCAATGTCGTGGTCTTCTCGCACTACGCGCCCTTCATCGGCTACGGCCAGGAGATGAGCACCTGGTCCTTCCCGCTGAACACCGAACGCCCGGTGGAGGGAGCGGCCGTCCGGCCCTTCACCGTCCATGAGCTCAACGACCATCTGCGGCTCCGCATAGGCGAGTTGAAGCTGCCCGGCGTCAACATCGAGGACCTGCTGCTGGTCAACGGGCAGGACCTGCTGTACGGCGTGGACGACCGCACCCGCGCCGAGCTGCTGCCCGAGGAGGCGGGGCCGCCGCGGGAGAAGGCGTCCGACGGCCTGTTACGGGACCTGCGCGAGGACGGCAAGGGCCGGGCCCGCCCCTACCTCGCGATCCGGGTCACCGGCTGGAGCGGCGAGCTGGTGAGCACGCTGTTCGTCCGCTGCGCCCTGCTCTCCGACCGCAGGATGCTGTTCGTCGAGGGCAGCAGCGCACTGCTGGCCCCGGTGCGCGAGCAGTACCGCATCGCCGACCAGCTGCTCGACTCGCCGACGTTCCGGCAGTGGTGGGGGCTGGTGGGACGGGCCGGGATGCGCTCGTTCTTCCTGCTTCTCGGCGCGCCCTTCTCGGTCGTGGCGGGCCTGTTCTCGCCCTTCTTCGAGTACCGCAAACAGCGCCGCCAGGCCCGGGAGATCCGCCACCGCTCCTTCAACTACGGGGCGTCCTTCAGCATCCGCGACGCCGCGAGCGACCAGCGCTACTACCGCTACTTCCAGCAACTGGACGGCGAGTTGTACGCCAAGACGGTCGAACACCGGGTGCTGGACGCGCTGGTGGAGTTCCTGGAGCTGCACGACATCGACTCCTCCGAGCTCGTCCAGCGCCAGACGACCATCTACAACAACGGCCTGTACGCGGGCGGGAACGTGACTCTGAACAGCTCCGCCGTCGGCACCGGCGGCAGCATCGCCCGCGTCTTCCAGCGCGGCCAGTCCGGCGGCGCGGATGCCCGGGGAACGGCTCCCGCGCCCGCCGCCGCCTCGCCCGCCCGTACGGCCCCCAGGGGAAGGTGACCGCATGCCGGACAAGCACGCCGCCGAGGGGAACAGCGGCATCAGCGTGGGCGGCGACCTCACCGTCGACGACAGCGCCGTCGCCGTGAACCGCTCGACGGCCACGGTGAACTCCGCCGGCCCTGCCGACCGCGCGAGCGCCGTCGAGGAACTGCGCACCGCCGCCCGGCTGCTGGTGGAGCATCTGCGCGAGCACCGCGACCGGTGCGAGGACGGCGACGACCTCGTCGAGACGGCCGAGCTGGTCGAGGCCGAACTGGCCGCTCAGGAACCCCGCCGCACCCGCCTGCTGCGCTGGCTCGGCTCGCTCGCCCCGGGTGTGGCCGCGTCGGCGGCCGTCGCGGCCGATGTGGCGGCGATCCAGGAGAGCGTGACCGGCCTGTTCTGAGGAGCGCCCCGGGCGCCGCGAGCGAGGCCCGGCCCGCTCGCGGCGCACCGGACAGCGGCCCACCGCGTCCTGCCTCCCGCCCGCCGTAGGGTGGGCGCCGGGGATCATGACGCGAGGAGGGACCTGATCATGGTGACGGATGCCGAGCTGGCCTGTCTGCGCCGGTGTGTGGAGCTCGCGGCCGAGGCCGTGGAGGCCGGGGACGAGCCGTTCGGTTCGGTGCTGGTGGACGCGGACGGCAAGGTCCTGGCCGAGGACCGCAACAGGGTGGCCGACGGCGACCGCACCCGGCACCCGGAGTTCGCCCTCGCCCGCTGGGCGGCGGAGCACATGACCCCCGGCGAGCGCGCGGCGGCGACCGTGTACACCTCGGGCGAGCACTGCCCGATGTGCGCGGCGGCGCACGCCTGGGTGGGCCTCGGCAGGATCGTGTACGTGGCGTCCTCGGCGCAGTTCGGCGAGTGGCTCGGCGAGCTGGGCGTCCCCGCGCCCCCGGTGCGCACGCTGCCGGTCAACGAGGTGGCCCCCGGCGTGACGGTGGCGGGCCCGGTCCCCGAGCTGGTCCCCGAGGTGCGGGCGTTGGTGAACCGCTGCTACGGGCGCGAGGGGGGCCTGGCGGAGTGACTCGGAGAATCCGGTCGGCCCATGGCTTGACGTAGGCCCGCAAGGCGCGCACAGTCGTACATATACGTCGTAAACATACCTCGTCAGCGTACAGCGCTACGCGCAGGAGCGTCCGCCATGACGCACACCGAGCCATCTCCCGCTCCGCGGGCGCGCCGGGTCGGCTCCGGCCTCGCGAGCCCCGCTCTGCCGTTCGCGTCCGCCGTGACCGGCGCCCCCGCGGAGTCCACCATGGTCCCCTCGTGCCCGGCACGGGGACGGCTGCTGCACGAGGCGACGCCCCCGGTCCGGTGAGCACGGTGGACAACCGGAGGTCCTACGACAGCACCGGGGCAGTGGACACTCCGTCCACGGTCCTGGTCACCGGCGGCGCCGGATTCATCGGCAGCCACGCCTGTGTCGAACTGCTCGACCACGGCTACGAGGTGATCGTCGTCGACGACTACTCCCACAGCTCACCCCAGGTCCTGACCAGGGTGGAACGGATCGCCGGCCGTTTCGTCGGCGCCGTGTACGAGCTGGACATCCGTGATCGGCGCGCCCTCTCGGCCGTCTTCGACCGCCACTCCGTGGACGCCGTCGTGCACTTTGCCGCGCACAAGGCCGTGGGCGCCTCGACCCGGATGCCCGTCCCGTACTACGACGTCAACCTCGGCGGCACCACCGCGCTGCTGACCGCGATGCACGAGCACCATGTGCGCCGGCTGGTGTTCTCCTCGTCCTGCTCGGTCTACGGCGAGGCCGGCGGCGGCCCCCTCGACGAGTCGACCCCGGCCCGCCCGACCAACCCCTACGCCCGCTCCAAGTGGCTGTGCGAGCAGATCCTGGCGGACGTATGCCGGCACTGGCCGGAGTTCACGGTGCTGTGCCTGCGCTACTTCAACCCGGTCGGCGCCCACCCCAGCGGCCTGCTCGGCGAGGACCCGGGCGGCACACCCGACAACCTGATGCCGTACATCGCCCAGGTCGCCGTGGGGCGCCGGGAGCGGCTGCGGGTGTTCGGCGCCGACTACCCGACCCCCGACGGCACCGCGATCCGTGACTATGTGCACGTCATGGACACCGTGGAGGCGCACCGGGTGGCTCTGGACCATCTCAGCGACGCACCCGGCATGCACGTCTTCAACATCGGCACCGGCATCGGCAGTTCGGTGCTGGACGTGGCCACCGCCTTCGGTTCGGCATGCGGCCGGCCGATCCCCTACGAGATCGTCGAGCGGCGTCCCGGGGACGTGGCCGAACTGGTCGCGGACGCGAGCGCGGTGGACCACGCCTGGGGCTGGCGCCCGACCCGGGACCTGTTCGCGATGTGCCGTGACGCCTGGCATTTCCAGCTGCTCAACCCGCGCGGCTACGCCGGTTCCGCGCGACGCCCGAGCACGAAGGAGTGAGCCGATAAAGTGGGCTTTCTCCGAGGTGGACGCCGTCCTCGCGTCCGCGCCCGGTAACGGGCTCTGATCCCCACGAGATGCAGGCGCGCACCCTCGATGCCTACGATCGAGATCAGTCCGGACCAGGCAGACGGCCCGGCGCCCGCCCCCACGAGGAGGCGACCGCCTTTGCTGCCTCCCCAGCGGCTCATGGCCGCCTACATCACGCTGGTCGTGATCCTGACGACCGTCTATCTGACGGTGCCCAGCGCCTTTGTCATGGTGTACGGGCTGATCGGGCTGGCCGGAGCGGCCGCCGTCGCCACCGGGACCCTGGTCCACCGGCCCGTTCACTCCTGGCCGTGGTGGGTGCTCGCCCTCGCGCTGCTGATCTTCATCGCGGGCGACACGTACTACAACACGGTGGAGGAGTACTTCGGCGCCTCCAACCCGTTCCCCTCCCCCGCCGACGCCTGCTATCTGGTCACCTATCCACTTTTCGCGATCGGGCTGTCCGGCCTGGTGCGCTATCGCTCCTCCGGGCGCGACCTGCCCGGCCTGCTCGACTCGCTGATCGTCACCGCGGGTCTGGCGCTGCCCGTGTGGCTGTACCTGGTCCAGCCACAGTCGGAGGTGGAGGGCCTGACCTGGCAGCAGAAGGCCATCAGCGTCGCCTACCCCCTGGGTGACGTGCTCGTCCTCGCGCTGCTGGCCCATCTGCTGATCCGCGGCCCGCTGACCGGGCCCAACCGCTCGGTACAGCTGCTGGTCCTCGGCACCGCCACGCTGCTCGGCTTCGACATCCTCTACGGCCTCGTCCAGCTGAACTCGAGCTGGCAGACCGGCACGGCCCTGGACGCCGGGTGGATCATCTTCTACACGGCCTGGGGCCTGGCCGCGCTGCACCCGTCCATGGTCGAGCTGACGGCGCCGGTGCCGCACAGGGAGTCGTTGCTGGCGCTGCCGCGCCGACTGGTGCTGCTCGCCCTGATCACCCTGATCGCGCCGGCCATCCTGCTGATCGAGGGCCTGACCGGCACGCCCCGGCACGCCCCGGTCATCGCCGCCTTCTCCGGCGTGCTCTTCCTGCTGGTCATCCTGCGGCTCGCGGTCATGGTGGTGGCCCACCGCAGGGCCGTGGACCGCGAGCACGCCCTGCGCGGGGCGGCCGCCTCGCTGGTGTCGGCGGTGCGGCCCGAGGAGGTCACCCGGTCCTGCGAGGGGGCGGTGGACACGCTGCTGGGTCCGGACGTGCCGCACCGCACGGTGCTGCTGCCCGCGGACCGGGCCGTCGAGCTGGGGCTGCGCGCGCCTCGGCTGCTGCGGGCGGACCATCTCGGACCGGAGCAGGACCTCGCCGACGAGGTCGGCGGCCTGGAGGCGGCGCTCGTGTGCCCGCTGACGCCGCGCGAGCGTGCCTCCGAGCAGGCGCGCGGTGTCCTGCTGGTCGCGGGCCCGGCCCGGCGGCTCACCGAGACCCGGCGGTCGCTGGAGATCCTCGCCTCGCACGCGGGCCTCGCCCTGGAGCGGGTCGTCCTGCGCCAGGAGGTGGTCCGCCGGGAGAGCGAGGCCTACTTCCGCACCCTGGTGCGCAACGCCTCCGACGTCATCCTGATCCTGGAGGACGACGACCGGATCAGATACGCCAGCCCCTCGGCCGCGTCCGTGTTCGGCACCGCCGACCTCACCGGCCGCCCGCTGCCCGAACTGCTGGACCCCCGCGACCGGCGGCGTGCCGCGCGGGAGCTGGCCTCGGTGCGGGAGAACGGGCCGCGCAACGCCCACGACCACTGGTGGGTGCGGCGCGGCGAGGACCGGGTCGAGGTGGAGGTGCGGTGCAGCGACTTCCGCGACGAGCGCACCGTGGCCGGACTCGTGATCACGCTGCGGGACGTCACCGAGCAGCGCCGGCTGGAGCACGAGCTGACCCAGCGTGCCTTCCACGACTCCCTGACCGGCCTGCCCAACCGCACGCTGCTGCTGGAGCGCATCGAACGGGCCCTGCTGCGCGGCCGCCGCGAGGGCTCGCTGACCTGTCTGCTCTTCATCGACCTGGACGACTTCAAGCTGGTCAACGACACGATGGGGCACTCGGCGGGCGACCATCTGCTGATCGCCGTGGCGAGCCGGCTGACCGCGATGCTGCGCCGCACCGACACCGCGGCGCGCCTCGGCGGGGACGAGTTCGCGGTGCTGATGGAGGACGCGCGCCGCCCGCTGGACGCCGAGCTGCTCGCCGCCCAGGTCGTGCAGACCCTCGGCAGGCCCTTCGACCTCGCCGACGAGAAGGTCACCGTGTCCGCCAGCGTGGGTGTGGCCACCGCCCGCGACAGCACCGACGCCGAGGAGCTGCTCGGCCATGCCGACCTCGCGCTGTACGCGGCGAAGGCGGCCGGGAAGCGGCAGTGGCGGCGGTTCCAGTCGATGCTGCACACCCGCATGGTCGAGCGGCACGACCTGCAGAGCCGGCTCGCGCAGGCCGTCGCCGGGCGGGAGTTCGCGCTGCGCTACCAGCCGGTGGTGGACATCACCGCCGGTGAGGTGGTCGGTTTCGAGGCGCTGGTGCGCTGGCCCAACGGCTCGCGCCGGCCGGTTGCGCCGGAGCAGTTCATCGAGATCGCGGAGGAGACGGGCCACATCGCGGTGCTGGGCTCCTGGGTGCTGCAGAACGCGGTCCACGACATCGTCGGGCTGCAGAAGCTGCCCGCACCGGGCGATCCGCTGTACGTCAGTGTCAACGTCTCCGCCCGGCAGTTCCGGGACGTCGGTTTCCTGGACCAGGTGGCGCAGGCGCTGCGCACTCCCGGCCTCGCGCCCGGCACTCTCCAGCTGGAGCTGACCGAGACGGTGCTGCTGCGCCACGACGCGCAGGTCCAGTCGGTGCTCTCCTCCCTGAAGGAGCTGGGCGTGCACATCGCGGTCGACGACTTCGGTACCGGCTTCTCCTCACTGCGCTACTTGCGGGACTTCCCGATCGACGTACTGAAGATCGACAAGTCGTTCATCGACGACATCACCCACGACTCCCAGCAGGTCGCCCTGGTCGAGGGCATCGTGCGGATCGCGGACACCCTGGGCCTCCAGGTGATCGCCGAGGGCATCGAGGACCCCGGCCAGCGGGACCTGCTGGCGGGCATGGGCTGCCGGTTCGGGCAGGGGTTCCTGTTCGCGCGGCCGATGACGGTCGAGCAGAGCGAACTGGCTCTGCTCGGCATCGGCTCGGGCTCCGACATCGGCTCCGGCTTCCGTTCCGGCTCCGGCTCCGGGGCCGGGGCCGGGGCCGGGGCCGGGGCCGGCGGCTCCGTGGTCGGCTCCGGGGGCGGCGGCTCCGGCTCCGGCTCCGGCTCCGGGGACGAGGGCATCGGCACCCGCACCCCGGTCGCACCCGAGCCCGACCCGCCCGACCCGCCCGCGCCGCGCCCCGCGGCCCGTGTGTCGGGCCTGGAGCATCTGCGGCGCACCAGCCCGATGAGCGACGCGGTCCTGGACGAGGTCCGCGGCCGGCACATCCGCAGCGGCGACCAATGGCTGATCGACTACGCCTCCTGCAACTACCTCGGCTTCGACTGGGAGCCGGAGATCATCGCCGCGGTCGAACCGGCCGTGCGCGCCTGGGGCACCCACCCGAGCTGGTCCCGGCTGCTGGGCAGCCCGCTGCTGTACCCGCAGATCGAGGAGCGGCTGACCGATCTGCTGGGCGCGCCGGACACCCTGCTGCTGCCGACGATCACGCTCATCCACTCCTCGGTGATCCCGGTCCTGGCCGAGCAGGGCAGCGTGTTCGTGGAGGCGACCGCGCACAAGACCATCTACGACGGCTGTGTGGCGGCCCGCTCCCAGGGCGCCACCCTGCGCCGCTTCCACGGCGAGCGGGTCGAGGAGCTGGCCGCGCTGCTGGCCGCCGCCCCGACGGGCGCGCCGCGCCTGGTGTGCCTGGACGGCGTCAACAGCATGAGCGGCAACATCCCCGACCTGCCCGCGCTCACCGGGGTGTGCCGGGAGCACGGCGCGACCCTTTACGTCGACGACGCCCACGGCTTCGGCGTGATCGGCGAGCGCGACCCGGCGGAGCTGTGCCCGTACGGTGCGCGCGGCAACAGCGTCGTGCGGCACACCGGGGAGTCCTACGAGGGGGTCGTGCTGGTCGGCGGTTTCTCGAAGGCCTACTCGTCGCTGCTGGCGTTCCTGGCCCTGCCCACGGAGATGAAGGACCGGCTGAAGGTCGCGGCGGGGCCGTATCTGTACTCGGGTCCCTCGCCCACGGCCTCGCTGGCGACCGCGCTGGCCGGACTGGACGTCAACGACCGGCGGGGCGACGTCATCCGGGCCGACCTCTACCGCAAGACGAGCCGGGTGCTGGAGCATCTGGAGGCGCTCGGGGTGGCCACCCTCAACCGCGACCGGCTGCCGATCATCGAGGTGCCGCTGGCCGAGCCGGACGACCTCGACGACGTCGGCACCTTCCTGTGGCAGTCGGGCATCTATGTGACGCTGGCCGCCTATCCGCTGGTGCCGCGGGACCGGGTGGGGTTCCGCATCCAGGTCACCGCGCTGAACTCGGACAGTGACATCGAGCGGCTGAACGGGACGCTGACCCGGCTGGCGGCCCGCTTCCCGCTGCGCACGACGGCCCGAGGGTGAGGGGGGCAGGGCGATGGCGACGTACCGCACGGGCACCGCACGCGCGAGTTCGACGACCCGGGTGGGCGACATGACACACAACGACGACGTGGACTGGGACAGCTGGCCGGTCGCGGACTATCTCGCCGAGAACTACCGGGATCTGCACCCCTCGGACGCCGCGGTCATCACGCATCACTCGGCCTTCTACCGGCGCCTGCCGCGCGGGGGCGTGGAGCGCGCGGTGGAGTTCGGAGCGGGGCCGAACCTGTACCCGCTGATCCTCGCCTCGGGTGCCTGCCGCCGGATCGACGCGGTGGAGACGGGGGCGAGCAACGTGGCCTATCTGGAGCGGCAGCTGATGTGCACGCCCGAGGCGAGCTGGCTGCCCTTCCACGCGCTGTGCCGAGAGCTGAATCCGCAGGTGCCGCCGACGCTCGCGGCCTCGCTGGCCGGGGTGAGCGTGGTCCACACCGACGTACGGGAGCTGGAACCGGGGCACTACGGGCTGGCGTCGATGCACTTCGTGGCGGAGGGCGCCACGGAGGACTACGCCGAGTTCGCCGAGTTCTGCGGGATGTTCGTGCGGTCCGTGGCGCCGGGCGGCTATCTGGTGGCGGCGTTCATGGAGAACATGCCCACCTATCGCATCGGGCCCGCCACACGCTGGCCGGGCTGCCCGGTCGGCCCCGACTCGGTCACCGAGGTGTTCGCCCCGCTGACCGAGGAGCTGGCGGTGACCCGGATCGACGCCGACACGACACTGCCGGACTACGGCGACACCGGGATGGTGCTGCTCACCGCGCGGGCGAGTCGCGCAGCGCGAACGCGGTCCTGACCAGCGCGACATGGCTGACCGCCAGCGGGGCGTTGCCCAGCTGGCGGTGGGCGTCGGGGTCCCAGCGGGCGGCGAGCAGCCCGAGGTCGTTGCGGACGGCCAGGACCCGTTCGAAGGTGTCCTGGGCGCGGCCGGTCTCGCCGAGCGCGGCGAGGGCGTCGGCGTACCAGAAGGTGCGGGCGATGGAGGGCGCCTCGCGCCCGTCCCCCGGGGCGAGCGAGGGGTCAGGGGTGTGGGGGCGCAGGAAGCCGCCGTGCTCCAGGGCGCCCAGGGCGTGGACGGTGTCCCGCATCCGGGGGTCGTGGGCGGGCAGGAAGCCCAGTGCGGGCAGCAGCAGCGCGGAGGCGTCCAGCCGGTCGCTGCCGTAGCTCTGCACGAAGGAGCGCGGACCGGGGCGGTTGCCCTCGCTGAGGACCTGGGCGCGCACCTCGTCGCGCATGACGCACCAGGCGTCCGGCACCTCGGCCCCGAGCAGCGCGCCGAGCGCGACGGCCCGGTCGGCGGCGACCCAGGCCATGACCTTGGTGTGGACGGACTGCCGGGCGGGGCCGTGCCACCGGCCCCGGTCGGGTTCGCGCCAGTGCGCAGCGACGTCGTCCATCACGGCCCCGACCAGGCTCCAGGCGTGCCGGGGCAGGTCGATGCCGGCCCGCAGCGACTGGCAGAAGGCGTCCAGGACCTCGCCGTAGGCGTCGAGCCGGCCACGGCCGCCCGGGGGCGCGGTGCCGAACCGTACCGGCGTCGAGTCCTCGTAGCCGTTCAGCCAGGGCGCCTCGGTCTCGGACAGCAGGCGCTGTCCGGCGACGCCGTAGACGCTCTGGAGGGCGGCGGGGTCCCCGGCGACGGTGCGGACCAGCCAGCCGAGCCAGGCGGCCGCCTCCTCGTGGTAGCCGCTGCGCAGCAGGCAGGACAGGGTGAAGGAGGACCCGCTCAGCCGGCACACGCGGTCGTCCCAGTTGCGCTCGCCGCCGACGTGCTCGGGCAGGGAGGTGGTGGGCGCGCCGACCACGCCGCCGGTGGGGGCGTAGGTCAGCGCCTTGAGGGTGATCAGCGAACGGACGACGGCCTCGCGCCACGGGCCCTGGTAGCGGCACCGCGCGGCCCAGTGGCGCCAGAAGTCGGTGGTCTCCTTCAGGGCGGTGTCGGCGGGGACACCGAGCGCGCCGGGCGCGGTCGTGTGATGGGAGGGCGTCCACGCGAGGGTGAGGGCGACGCGGCGGCCCGCGGGGATCGTGAGGTCGGTGACGGTGGAGCCGTCCTCGCCGCGGTCGGCGACGGAGCCGTCGGCCGCCTGCCACAGGGCGCCGGACCCTTCGGCCGCCTGCCACATGGCGCCCGGTCCTTCGGCGCGGAACGGGACGGCGTCCGTATTCCGGGTGCCGGGTCCGCGGGTCCCGGGACCGTCGGTGCTCAGCCAGACCGCGTCGGGTCCGGCGACCGCGACCCGGCAGCGCCCGGCGTCGCCGCGGGTCCACGGCAGGACACGGCCCTGGTTGAAGCGCAGCCGCAGCTCACTGCGTACGGTCACGGTGCCGGTCAGGCCCTCGATGATGCGGACGAGGCAGGGGTCCTGGCCGCGCGGCGGCATGAAGTCAGTGACGCGGACGCTGCCCGTGGCGGTCTCCCACTCGGTGTCCAGCACCAGGGTGTCGGGCCGGTAGGCGCGGCGGGTGCAGGGGCCTCGGCCGCCGCGCGGGGCGATGCGCCAGAAGCCGTTGTCGGCGCTGCCCACCAGGGCCGCCAGACAGGCGGGCGAGTCGAAGCGGGGCAGGCACAGCCAGTCGACCGACCCGTCGCTGCCGAGCATAGCGGCGGTCTCCAGGTCGCTGAGGAGGGCGTAATCCTCGATGAGACTGCTCATGATCGGGACCACGCCGTCGTACACCTAGCCGCACTTCCAGCGTACGCCGGTGCCCGCCGGCGTGCCCGGCGTGCGTGCGGAGCCCCATCGGGCGGGGGCCGATGGGGTCCTCCGTATCGCGATCTCGCCGCGGTCAGTCCGTCGCCCGGCGGCGGAATCCGCGGTGCAGGGCGAGACCGCCGAGCAGCAGGACGGCGCTGCCCGCGGCGGCGGGCAGGGTCATGTCCGTGCCCGTGTGGGCCAGCGCGCTGTGCCCGGCCGGGGCGTGCTCGGGGGCCGGCGGGGTGTCCGGGTGGGACCTCGGCGGGCTGGGCTCGGCCGGGCGCTCGGGCTCCACGGGCTGCTGAGGCTTCTGCGGGGGCCGCGGCTGCGCGGGGGTGCCGGGTGTGTTGACGGACACGTTGCCGAAGGCCGGGTTGCCGATGCCGACCACGTCGACCGAGTTCCCGCTGAGGTTGACGGGCAGTTCGACCGGCACCTGGAGGCCGTTGCCGGAGATCAGGCCGGGCGAGCCCTCGGTGTCGCCGACCGCGCCGGCGCCGGGCGGCGGGCCGTCCGGGTGGGCGGAGTCCGACGTGTTGGCGCAGGCGTTGCCCGCGGCCGGATTGAGCAGTCCCACCACGTTCACGGTGTTGCCGCAGGCGTTGACCGGGAGGTGCACCGGGAGCTGGATGCTGTTGCCTGAGACCGCGCCGGGCGAGCCGGCCGCGGTCCCGTCGGCCGCGGAGTCGGCGTGCGCGGCTCCCGCCGCGGCGAACGCGCCCGAGGCGGCGACGACGGCGATGACACCGTTTCGGGTAACCCGTCTCATAGGTCCCTGCCTTCCAGACATGGATACGGGCACTCGCCCGCACCCGGTAGAACGCGGGCGAGCCGGCGGAGTTATGGCCGAACGACCTTTCACCCCATCGAGTGCCATGACCACCGAACAAGGGGTAAAAGATCGAATTCGCCGCGACATCCGGCGAAAGGGGCGCAGGGTACGCCGCTTCAGGCCGCTCCGCCCGCCCACGGGCGGGCCTCGGCGGGGCCGCATATCGTGAGCTAGGGGCTGCCGTCCGGATCAGGGCGGCCAGGATCGGCCAGGAAAGGGGACAGCACCTCTCAGCCGACCCGGGCGGGGTCCGGTGCGTGCGGCCGCAAGGCGGAGGAGGGAGTCGACGCGGAGCGCCGGCAACCGACGACAACGCCGCGGATGTGCGCACCGGACCCCGCGAAGCCGACCTGATCCGTACGGCAGCCCCCGAGGTTTCAGGGCCTTGCTTCCCGCCACTGGCAGGAGGGACCGATGCCGACCAAGCTGTCCGACTGGTGGCCCGCGGTCCGGCGCTGCGCGCTCGCCGGCATCGCGGGGCTGGCCCTGCTGGGCGCGGGGCTCCCGGCCGCGACGGCCGACGACGACGACCCCGGTCTTGCGCGCTTCTACGACCAGAAGATCTCCTGGTCGGCCAAGGCGTGCGGGGGCGGCGAGCCCGCGGACCGGCCCGAGGACCTCCAGTGCGGCAAGGTCACCGTCCCCCTGGACTACGCCCACCCGGGCGCGGGCACTTTGGAGCTGGCGCTCGCCCGCTACCGGGCCACGGGCGACTCACACGGTTCGGTGGTGCTGAACTTCGGCGGCCCCGGCGGCTCCGGAGTGAACGAACTCGCCTGGGGCGGCGAGGAGTTCATGGACCTGGCCGAGGGCTACGACGTGGTCTCCTTCGACCCGCGCGGAGTCGGCCGGTCCTCCCCCGTCAGCTGTGGCGACGGCGATGTCGAGGCTCCGGAGGACACCGAGGAGGCCGGCGACCCGCTCGGTGATCCGCAGACCGTGCTGAGGGAGCTGCGGCGGATCGCCAAGGAGTGCGCCGCACACTCCGGCCCGGTCCTGCCGCACATCGGCACGGTGAACGTCTCGCGCGACCTGGACGTCATCCGCCAGGCCCTGGGCGACAAGAAGCTCAACTACCTGGGCTTCTCCTACGGGACCCGGCTCGCCGCGGTGTACGCGGCACAGTTCCCGGACAAGGTCGGCCGGATGGTCCTGGACGGCGTGGACACGCTGACCGAGCCGCTGACCGAGCAGGGCATCGCCGGGGCCAAGGGGCAGCAGACGGCGCTGGAGTCGTTCATCGACTGGTGCGTGCGGGACATCGCCTGTCCGTTCGGACAGGACGCGCGCACCGCCCGCGAGGACGTCGTGAGCCTCGTGCGCTCGCTCGACGAGGACCCGGTGCCCACCGCCTTCGGCGGGCCGTTCTCCGGTCAGGACCTGGTCGGGGCCCTGGGGCAGGCGCTCTACAGCGAGAACCTGTGGCCGTCGCTGGAGCGGGCGCTCGCCTCCCTGCTGGAGGACGGCGACACCCGCGCGATCGAGAGCTTCGGGGGCGGCGGCTTCGCCCTGCCGCCGCCGATGCGTTCGAAGTCCGGGGAGGGGGCCGAGGGCACGCTCGTGAACGAGGAGGACATCCCGCTGGACAACCTCCCGGCGGCGCTGATGGCGGTCAACTGCGCGGACGATCCCGACCGCCCGACGGCCGAGCAGGTCACCCGTGACCTGGCCCGGCTGCGCGCCGACTACGAGCGTGCGTCACCGGTCTTCGGCACCTACCGGCTCACCCAGGTGCTGATGTGCCACGGCCGCCCGAAGGGCACCGACTTCATCCGCGAGAAGGTCAAGGACGTCGACACGCCGAGGATGCTGCTGGTGGGCACCCGCGGCGACCCCGCGACGCCGTACCGCTGGACGGTGGAGACCGCCGAGCGGCTCGGCTCGTCGGCGGTGGTGCTCGACAACCGCTCCGAGGGCCACACCGGCTACGGCTCCTCCATCTGTGTGCACCGCAAGGTGGACGACTTCCTGCTGTACGGCTCCCTGCCGGCCGACGGCAGCTCCTGCGGCTCCGAGCAGGAGCGCTGAGCGGCCGTAACAGCCGTGACAGTATGGGCTGATTACCCCGAATGCCCGATAAGCGAATTGGACCTATGGTGCTGTCATGGAGCACGCACTCACCCCCACGATCCTCAGCGAACTGCGGCGCCCGCGCCCCTACCCCGCGGTGTCGGTGCTCACGCCGACGCATCGCCGCGAGCCCGAGAACGCCCAGGACCCGGTCCGGCTGCGCAATGTGGTGGCCGAGGCCAAGCGGCAGCTGGAGGCCGATCCCGCGGTCACCCGGGAGCGCCGCAACGACGTGGTGACCCATCTCGACCGGGCCCTCGCCGAGGTCGACCTCGCGCACACCGAGGAAGGCCTGGTGATCTTCGCGGCTCCCGGTGAGCACCAGGTGTGGTCGCTCGCCCGGGAGGTACCCGAACGCGTGGTGCTCTCGGACACCTTCCTCACCCGCAACCTGGTCTCCGCCCAGGCGGCGGAGCAGCCGTTCTGGGCGCTGTCGGTCGCCGCCGACCGCGTCACGCTGTGGAACGGCGGGGCCGACCGGGTCGTCGAGGAGCGCTCCGGAGGCTTCCCGCTCGTCCGGCCGGAGGAGAACTTCGACCCCGAACGCCGCGAGCGGATCGGCGACAACCCGAGCACCTTCCGCGACGAGGACACCCGGCGCTTCCTGCGTGACGCGGACACGGCCCTGGGCGCGATCCTGCGCGCCGCCCCGCGCCCGGTCTACGTCACCGGCGAGCAGGCCGCGCTGTCCGCGCTGGACGAGATGGGCCTGCACACCCGGGACGCCGTCCAGGTGCCCCGTGGCGGACTGGCGCACGCCGGTGCGGAGGCCGTCTGGCAGGCGCTGCACCCGATGGTCGAGGAGGAGGCCAAGCGCGGCGCCGACCGGGTGGCCGGCGAGCTGGAATCGGCACGCGGGCGCAGGGAGTTCGCGGCCGGCGTCGACGAGGTCTGGCAGAACGCCCGGGAGGCCCGGGTGCGGCTGCTGGCCGTCGAGGAGAACTACCGGATCACCGTGCGCGACGACGGCGACCATCTGATCCCGGCGATCAGCGGGGACCTCGACGCCCGCGAGGACATCGTCGACGAGATCGTCGAGCAGTGCCTGGAGACCGGCGCCGAGGTCCGCTTCGTCCCGGACGGCATGCTCGGCGAGGCCGGTGGCATCGCCGGCGTCCTGCGCTACTGAGCGCGCCCGCCGGGCCCCGAAGACACCGAGCGCCCAACCGTCCCCGCCCTTGGGCGGACCCTCGATCCCCTGCCCGTCCCGCCGCGGCCTACGCTACGGCGGGACGGGCTGCGACGAGGGAGTGCGGACGTGAGTGACCTGCTGGGTGTGGCGGTGCTGGGTGCCGGACACATGGGAGCCGACCACATACGACGCCTGGACCAGGTGGTGAGCGGTGCCAGGGTCGCCGCGGTGGCCGACCCGGACGTCGACCGCGCCGAGCAGGCACTCGCGGGCATCTCCGGGGCCCAGGTCCACACCGAGGCCGAAGCCGCGCTCGACGCGCCCGGGGTGCGAGCGGTGCTGATCGCCTCACCGGGCGAGGCGCACGAGAAGGCCCTGCTCGCCGCGTTCGCGCGCGGGCTGCCGGTGCTGTGCGAGAAGCCGATGGTGCCGGGCTCCGAGGGCGCCCTGCGGGTGCTGGAGGCCGAGGCCCGGCTGGGGCGGCGGCTGGTCCAGATCGGGTTCATGCGGCGCTACGACGCCGAGTACCGGCAGCTGAAGGCCGTACTGGACGAAGGGCGGCTCGGGCGGCCGCTGATGCTGCACTGTGTGCACCGCAATGTGTCCTCGCCGCCGCACTTCACCTCCGCGATGCTGATCGACAGCTCGGTCACGCACGAGATCGACGCCGCGCGCTGGCTGCTCGGCCAGGAGCTGACCGCGGTGACCGTGCTGCGCCCGCGCCCCTCGGCCGGTGCCCCCGAAGGGCTGCTGGACCCCCAGTTCGTGCTGTTCGAGACGGACGGCGGGGCCCTGGTGGACGTGGAGGTGTTCGTCAACTGCGGCTTCGGCTACCAGGTGCGCTGCGAGGCCGTGTGCGAGTCGGGCAGCGCACGGATCGGCGAGGGCCACGGCATGCTGGTCACCTCGGCGGGCGCCGCGCGTGAGGACGTGGCGCAGGACTACCTGGTGCGCTTCGCCGACGCCTACGACCGTGAGGTGCAGGCCTGGGTGGACGCCACCCGGCAGGGCCGCGTCACCGGGCCCGGCGCCTGGGACGGCTACGCGGCCTCCGTCGTCGCCGAGGCCGGGGTCCGGGCGCAGGAGAGCGGCGGCCGGGTGGCCGTCGACCTCGCCCCGCGCCCGGCGCTGTACGGGTGATCGGCCGCTGACGCCCCTCGGCGTGGTTCTCCCGGGTGGGGCCGGACTCCTCGCCACCGTCGCAGCCGGCGGAGTCGGCCTTGCCGCTCCACGGACAGGTGCGGTCGGGGCCGGTCGCGCCGAGCGCGGAGCCGAAGCAGGCGTCGCAGATCGCGCAGTGGTCGGCGAGCGCGTGGTGGAAGGGGATGTCGCCGCGGTCCAGGTCCAGGAGTGCGGCAGGTCGCCGGTGCGCCGGGCGAGGGTCTCTCGCCGTCGGCGCCGCACGCGGCCACGCCGGCCGCCGCACTCGCCCGGCGAGTCCCACGAACCCCCGTCGGCTGACCGGTGTCGTTCGCCCCGCCTTCGTCACCGGCGCAGCCCTGCGGTACGCCGCGCGAAGGAGGCCGGGCCCGTGCGGTAGCCGGTGGTGAACAGCGGGGGAAGGGGCGACCGCGCCCTGCGCGCCCGCCGCCGGACCGTCCGCTACACGCCGTCGAACAGCGCGTTCAGGCCGCGGTCGACGGCCTCGCCGAGGTCCTCGCACCCCGCGCCCACGACCGCGTAGGTGCGCACCAGGAACCGGCCGAGGGCGGCGGTGTCGAACTGGAGCAGGGCCATGCCGTAGGGCGAGTGGAACTCCAGCACCGTGCGGGCCCGGCCGCAGGGCCAGATGTGCACGTCCCCGCTCCCGGCCGGGCCCTGAAGTCCGTCGGCCAGCAGTGCGCGGGCGAAGGTCCAGGTGACGCCCTCGCCCTCCAGGGACACCTCGGGCGGGAAGTCGATCTGCACCGCCAGCGGGTCCTTCGAGTCGTACCGCAGCGTGGCGGGGACCGGCACCTCCAGCTCCTCGGCGGTGATCAGCCGGGCGCGGGCGGGCTGTTCGAGCGTGATGTCCATGGGCGACCTCCTGCGGGCGGGACGTCGGCCGGTGTTCCGGCCCGCAGTTACGACCTCGCAGGGGGCGTTTGCATTACACCGACCCCAGAAAGATTTGATGTGACCTGCGTCACAAGCCCCACAACACCCCTGCCACCTAGAACAAAGTGGCGTCGAACGCATGGACAGAACCCTCGGACAGCACCCGACCCTGCGTCAAGTCGCGTACCTTGTCTACGACTTGCCCTTCGGGGGAGGTAGTCGAAAGACGTGCGGCAACCCCTCCGGGAAGACCCTGACATATGCCAGAAGCACCACCGTATCGTGTGTTGCCGAATCCCTTACAGGGCGTCGCGGGCTGTGCAACAGTCGTAGCGGTCCCATCTACAGCCTTGGTCGTTCCGTCCCGCCTTCCGGAGTGCGTCATGCCGCCCCATCTCTCCGCGGACCGCCCAGCCGCCCAGCCGCCAGGACGCGGCACGGTCGATGCGTTGATCACGCAGACCCGGCGGCTCAGGGGCGACGTGGACGCGGTGCGGCGGGACGTGCCGGGCGACGGATCGGACCCGCAGGACCGCTGGCAGCGCGCGCTGTACGACCTCGCCCTGCACCAGCTCAACGACCTCGACGAGCATCTGGCACAACTGCGCGACGGCCCCGCGGCCCCGGCCGCCGAGACCGCACCCGCGCCGGTGCCCGCCGGCGAACCGCAGGGCGAGTCCCTGCTCAGCCGGGTCGGCAGCGCGGAATGGAACCTCCTGACGGACGTGGCCAGATGGTCCGGCGAGCTGTACGAGATCCTCGGCCGCGACCCCGCCGCTCCCCCGCTCACCCTCGACGAACTGCCGTCCCTGGTCCACGACGAGGACCGGCCGCTGCTGACGACGATGGTCACGGACTGCCTCGTCGACGCCAAGCGCATCGACGGCGAGTTCCGGATCGTGCGGCCGGACGGCGGCGTCCGTACGGTCCACATGATGGGCGAGCCGGTGCTCGACGGCGACGGCGGCACCGCCTCGATGTGGGCCGTGCTGCGCGACGTCAGCGCGCTGCGCCGCAGCCAGCGGGCCGTGAGCGAGACCCATGACTCGTTCCAGCGCCGGCGGCACCAGGCGCAGACCGAGCACCGGCTGGCGGTCGAGTTGCAGGAGGCCGTGCTCCCCCCGTGGCGCGGCACCCTGCGACTCCCGCACCAGGGCCGGCCCACCCTGGACCTGGCCGCGCACCGGCTGCCGCCCGCCACCCGGACACCGCTCGGCGGCGACTGGTACGACACCCTCGAACTCTCCGACGGCGAGACCCTGCTGAGCGTCGGTGACCTCACCGGCCACGGCGTCGCCGCCGCCTCGGGCGTCGCGATGCTGCTCGGGGCGGTCCGCGGCATGGCGATGGCCGGCACCGGGCCGGGGCCGCTGCTGTCCTGGCTGAACCAACTCCTGGACGCCACCGCGCAGCCCGCCCTGGGCAGCGCCGTGTGCTGCCGCTACCGCCCCACGACCCGCACGCTGGTGTGGGCGCAGGCCGGACACCCCGCCCCGCTGCTGTTCCGCGGCGGGACGGGGCGCCGGCTGGACGCACCGGACGGAGTCCTGCTCGGCGCGACCACGGGGGCCTCCTACGGCGAGGCCGAGGTGACCCTGGAGACCGGCGACGTCCTGCTCCTGCACACCGCCGGACTGCTGCCCGGCGACTGCGGGTCCCCCCGCCCGAGCGAGGCCGGGAGCGGGGAGGAGGCGGCCGCCGTACGACGCCTCCTCGGCCTGGCCCCGCGGCTGGGCGCGGCGGCCACCGCACAGGACTGTGTGCGGGTGGTCGTGGAGGAGTTCGGCGAGGGCGCGCGCGAGGACGACGCCTGCGTGCTGGTCGCCAGGGTCGAGGCGTGACGCCGTGACGTACGCCGCCGTTTGATCCGACTTCTGTGCGGCGGCCGGGTGCCGCCCCGGCGGTGCCGCGGCCCCTACGCCGGTGCCGTGCTGCCTCCCCTGCCCTTCGCCATCCTGGGCAGCGCCAGCCGGATCTCCTCCCGCAGTTCGTCGATCTTCGGGTACTCGGCGTACGCGGCGGTGAGCCGGTACATCTGGCGCAGCCGGTCCCAGGTGCGACGGGAGGAGTTCTGCCCCATCGACACCAGGGCGAGCCGGGCGAAACTGTCCGCCTGCTCGGGATCGTCGGCGATGAAGCAGGCCGAGGCCATGGACAGGAAGTCGAAGATCTTCGACCGCTCCTGTGCGTCGACCCGCAGGGCCAGGGCCTTGTCCGCGTAGTGCCGGGCGTGGACGGCGGCCTCCGGCTCGTACTCGGCCAGCGTGCGATAGGCCAGGGCCTGCATGCCGTACAGGTCCGCCTCGTTGAACAGCTGCATCCAGGACGGTGGCGCCTCGTCGGCCTTGTCGGAGACGAAGAGGTCCTCCGCCCGGCCGAGGGTGCGCCGCATCGCCTGCCCCTTGCCCATCGATGCCTGCGCCCAGGCCTCGATGGTGTGGAACATGGCCTTGGTGCGCGGCAGCACCCGCTCGCCGGAGCCGGACTGGGCCAGCTTCATCAGGTCCATCGCGTCGTCGGGCCGGCCCAGGTGCACCATCTGGCGGGCCGCCCGGGAGAGCGCCTCGCCGGCCCGGGGCCGGTCACCGCCCTCGCGCGCGGCATGGGCGGCGATGACGAAGTACTTCTGGGCCGTGGGTTCGAGGCCGACATCGTGCGACATCCAGCCCGCGAGGACGGCCAGGTTGGCGGCGACGCCCCACAGGCGCCGCTGGAGGTGAGGAGGGTGGCGGTAGGCGAGCATGCCGCCCACTTCGTTGAGCTGGCCCACCACCGCCTTCCGCTGAAGCCCGCCACCGCGGGCGGCGTCCCAGGCCCGGAACACCTCCACCGAGCGCTCCAGTTCCTCGATCTCCTGCGACCCGATGGGGGCGGCCTCGTAGCGGTCGAACCCGGCGGGGTCGGCGTGCAGGGGGTTGTCGAGGACGGGAGCGTCGGCGGACAGGGCCGGATCGGTGTGCAGCCAGTCGTGCATGGCGCTGCTGAGTGCGGATCCCGCGGCGAGCGCGGCACCCGCGCCCACCAAGCCGCGTCGGTTGAGCATGAGGTCCATTCCCGTGAATTCGGTGAGGACCGCGGCGGTCCGCTCGGGCGCCCACGGCACGCCGTCGGGATGTTCCTGAATCCCGCCGCCCTGCCGTTTCCCCGTGCGCCCGTGCCGGACCAGACCGAGGTCCTCGATGGTCACGACACGGCCGAGACGCTCGGTGAACAAGGCCGCCAGCACCCGCGGCACGGGATCGCGCGGGATCTCTCCCATGTCGATCCACCGCCGCACCCGCGAGGTGTCGGTCGACAGTTGCGGGTGGCCCATGGCCACCGCCTGCCGGTTCACCAGCCTCGCGAGTTCGCCTTTGGACCAGCCGGCCAGGCCGAACAGGTCCGAAAGGCGGGTGTTGGGTTGTCCGCTCACGTCAAGCCCCCAGGTTCTCGGCTGAGTTGACCGTAGCCCTTGGAGAGTTGCCGGGCGACTATTCGCCAGGGTTCGCCAGGGTGCGCCAGATGGTGTGCCACGGGCCGCCGGGTGTCAGGTAGGAACGCGCCACCCCGACCCGGTCGCCGGTTCTCCCGGAACTGGTGCACTCCCCAGGGTGCACCCGTACGGCCGGGTCGGGCAGCGCGTTTTCGTAGGGCTCACGAAGGGATCTGTATCGCCCATGTACGCAGCATCGTCCTCCGTGTCCGCCCCGCCCCGGTCGCTCCGCCCGCGTCCCCAGACGCCTGGCACGGCCCGAGTGGGGGAAGTCCCCCTGCCGGGCGGCGGCCCCTACCTCGCCCCCCAGCGATCGGCCGCTCCCGTGCTCGGCGCGGGCAGGGCGCGGCCTGGCGCGGGACCGGGCGGCCAACCGCTCAGCGGGAGACTCGACTTGTCCGGCCCCCAGGGCGCCCAGCTGCGCGCGGCGATCGCCGCGGTGCACCGGATCTGCCCGGAGTTCACCCCGGTGCAGGTACTGCGCCGCAACAGCCGGGCCGTGCTCCTGGTCGGCACGACCGGTCGCAGCACCGCCGTCGCCAAGTGTTTACTGGACCACTCGCCCGCCTGGGCCGAGCGCATCCGGCACGAAATAGCTGCATACCGCTCGTTCGTCCGGCACCGCCCGCCCGTGCGGGTGCCCCGGCTGATCGCGGCGGACCCGGACAACTGCACCCTGGTCGTCGAGCGGATGCCGGGCCGGGTGGCGGCCCTGCAGCGCCACCCCGCCGAGGCCCCGCCACGCGCCGACATCCGAGCGGCGCTGGGCGCGATCTGCCGCCTCAACCACTGGCGGCCGCCCGCGGGCACCTTCGACGCCCCCCTGGACTACGCGGCCCGCATCGCCCGCTTCCACGAGCTGGGGCTGCTCACCGACCGGGACATGGGCGACCTGCAGAAGCTGCTGCACGGCATCGCCACCGGCGCGGGCCGGCAGGGCATGGGCCAGTTCTGCCACGGTGACGCGCTGCTCAACAACGTACTGCTGTCCCCGGCCGGACCGGTGCTGGTCGACTGGGAGCACGCGGGCTGGTACCTGCCCGGCTACGACCTCGCCACCCTGTGGTCGGTGCTCGGCGACGCGCCCGTGGCCCGGCGGCAGATCAGCCAGATCGCGCAGTCGGCGGGCCCCGCCTCGCGCGACGCCTTCCTGGTGAACCTGATGCTGGTCCTCACCCGGGAGATCCGTACGTACGAGACGGCGATGCAGCGTTCGCTGCACGACACGACCCCGGCGGCACCGGGCACGCCCCACCCGGCTGCTGCGCCGTCCGGCGAGGAACAGCGGCTGCTGCTCAGGCGGCTGCACGACGACTGCCAGATGGCCCGCCGGGCCGTCCGAGCGGCGGTCGGCACTCGCTGACGGGGACGGCGGTCCGTGGTGCGCCCGTGGACGGGGCGGGGCACCACGGACCTCGCCGTGTGCGGGCCCGGATCCGGGACCACAGGTGTACGCCACTGACGCCCCGCAGGCCCGTCGGCCGCCGCCACGAAACTCCGCACACCCTGCGCTGACATGGGAAATCGCCCTCCTGTGGGCATGATTGACGGATCGTCGAAGAGCCGGTACCACTGACACGCCCCGCACGGCTCATCGCGCCCGACCGTCACAGGAGGCTGCTTTGCGACGCCCCGTCACCGATCCCCGTAGTGCCGCAGGTCCGAGACGCAGGCGAAGGGCTGCGGCGGGGACGGTCGCGTCCGCCGCGCTGCTGCTGCCCCTGCTGGGCGCGGCGCCCTCCGGGGCGCAGGCGGAGGCGGGGTCGGCGGACCGTCTCCAGCTGGCGTTCGCCTCGGCGTCCGCCGACCACCACGTGCCGCAGAGCGTGCTGCTGGCCGTGTCGTACCTCCAGTCCCGCTGGGACGCGCACGCCGGGTCCCCGAGCGTGACCGGCGGCTACGGCCCGATGCACCTGACCGACGCCCGCACGGCACTGGCGAACGCGCCCCACCACAGCGAGGGCACCGAGGACGCCCGCGGCGACGGCGCCCGCCCCGCCCTGCTGCCCGAGACGGCACCGCCGGACCCGGCGAGGCTGCCCGCCCGGCTGCGCACCCTGCCCGAGGCCGCCGGGCTGACCGGGCTGAGCCCCGAGGCGCTGCGCACCGACCCGGCCGCGAACGTGGCGGGCGGGGCGGCACTGCTCGCGGCCGCGCAGAAGGACCTGGGCGAGCCGCTCAGCTCCGACCCGGCGGACTGGTACGGCGCGGTGGCGCGCTTCTCCGGCGCCGACGACACGGCGACGGCCGCCGCGTACGCGAACGACGTGTACGAGGTGCTGCGCACCGGCGCCGAGCGGTTCACCGACGCCGGTCAGCACGTCGCCCTGGCGGCCCGCCCGGACCTGGCCCCCGACACCTCGCAGCTGGCGCGCACCGGTCTGCGCAGGGCGTCCGCCGCGGGCACGGAGTGCCCGTCGAACGTGTCCTGCGAGTGGATCCCGGCGCCGTACGAGACGTTCGGCGACAACGACTACGGCAACCACGACCTCGCCGACCGGCCGGCCTCGCAGCGCATCCGGTACATCGTCGTGCACGACACGGAGGGCGGCTGGGAGGGCGTCCTGAACCTGGTGCAGGACCCGACGTACGTGTCCTGGAACTACTCGCTGCGCTCCACGGACGGGTACATCGCCCAGCACGTCAAGGCGAAGGACGTGGCCTGGCACGCGGGCAACTGGTACGTCAACGCCAAGTCGGTCGGCCTGGAGCACGAGGGCTTCCTGGCCTATCCGGACTCCTGGTACACGGAGGCGATGTACCGCTCCTCCGCCCGGCTGGTGCGCTACCTGGCGCAGAAGTACGACATCCCCCTGGACCGGCAGCACATCCTCGGCCACGACACCGTGCCGGGCCCGACCACGGCGACGGTCCGCGGCATGCACACCGACCCGGGCCCGTACTGGGACTGGGCGCACTACTTCACGCTGCTGGGCCGGCCCCTGGAACCGACCGCGGGCCCGAACGGCGGGCTGGTGACCATCCGGCCCGACTACGCCGCGAACCGGCCCGCCTACACGGGGTGCGTCGGCTCGGGCGAGCCGTGCGCGGTGCACGGGTCGAGCGCGGTGCGGCTGCACACCGGGCCCGGTACGTCGTACCCGCTGGTCAAGGACATCGGGCTGCGGCCGGGCGGCCAGGATTCCACCATCGGCGTCAACGACATCGGGTCGCGGGTGTCCACCGGTCAGCAGTACGCGGTGGCCGGCCGTGAGGGCGACTGGACGGCGATCTGGTACCTGGGCCAGAAGGCCTGGTTCGAGAACCCGAGGCAGGAGCCGACCGCCGTGTCCGCCAAGGGCCTGGTGATCACGCCGAAGGCCGGTCTGGAGAGCGTCCCGGTCTACGGCCGCGCCTACCCCGAGGCGAGCGCCTACCCGGCCGGGGTCCCGGCGCAGGCCGTGTCCCCGCTGCCGTACAAGCTGCTCGCGGGGCAGAAGTACGTGGCGGGCGATCTGGTGCCCGGCGAGTACTACTACGCCGTCACCTTCGACACGGCCTCTCATCGCGTGGTGCGGGGCGAGGACCTCTACTACGAGATCCAGTTCGGGCACCGGGTGGCGTTCGTCCGGGCGGCCGATGTGACCGTGGGGGCGTCGACGTCCTGACAGGGACGGGCCGGGTCGCCGTGACGGCGGCCCGGCCTGGCCCCTCGCGGGCTTCAGCCCTGCTGGAACAGCTCCGCGGGCAGCGGCTTCAGCAGCGCGTACAGGTCGTCGGTGATGGGGCGGTCCCAGGCGGCGATCGTCACCAGGACGTTGTCGCTGCGGTCGAACTGCACGCAGGCGATACGGCTCTCGGAGAGCTTGAGGCGGCGCACGATGAGGAGGTTGTCGCCCTGCATGACCGGCACGTCCTCGACGCCGGTGACGGTGACCTCCTCGTCGTTCTCCAGGGCGACGAGCAGCTGGGCCACCTCGAAGGGGATCTGGCCCTCGGTGACCTCGCGGGCCGGGGAGCCCTCGGGCAGATTGCCGATGATCATCGCGGGGCCGCGGCCGCCGAACAGGTCGTAGCGCAGGAAGACGCCCTGGCAGGAGCCGTCGGGGGCGGGCAGCAGCCCGGCGCCGAGGTTGCCGGGCCAGTCGCCCGGATCCATGGCCAGTACGTCGAAGTCGGGCCCGGCGGGAGTGGCGCTGCGGCGGCGGAGGAACGACATGTCGCCATGGTACGGCTTGCCGTCCGGCGGTTCAGCCGAGGGAGCGGGTGGCCTCTCGGTGCGTGGTCCGTGTGCGGCTTGTCCGTGGTTGCTCGCGCAGTTCCCCGCGCCCCTTTTGAGGTGGTCCCGCCTCTGCTCGGCCGTCTGCTCGGGAGCCCAGAGGCCGGACGGGGGCGGCCGCGGACGCCTTGAGGGGCGCGGGGAACCGCGCGCCCGGCCACCGGCGGCCCGCGGCCGGGGCTCGGGCGCCGGAGTGCTACTGGGCCGGGCGGTCGGCCAGGGCGGCGGGGAGGCCCGTGGGGTCTGTGCCGATCTTTCGGTAGACGGCGGAGAGGAGGCGGGTGACCGAGGGTTCGTCGGTGCGCAGGTCGCGGGCGATCTCGGCCGGGGTGTGGCCGCCGACGGCGAGGGCGGCGGCGCGGCGCTCGCGGGCGGTGAGGGTGTCGGTCTCGGTGCCGTGCAGTCGGCGCGGGCGCAGACCGGCGGCGCAGATCTCCTCGCGGGCGGTGGTGGCCAGGCCGTCGGCGCCGCACTGGACGGCGGCCTCCAGGCCCCGGTAGAGGTGCTCGGCGGCCTCGCGGTGGTGGCCGGCCAGGCGCAGTTCCGTGCCCAGGGACACCAGGGCGCAGGCCAGTTCGTAGGCGGCCGGGGAGCGGCTGAGGTGGTCCACGGCCTCTTCGAGGTGCTTGATCCTCGCGGCCCCGGTGGAGACCTCGGCGAGGGTGCGCAGGGCCTGCCCGATGGCGGACGGGGTGCCGAACTGGCGGGCGCGCGAGAGGGCCTCCTCGGCGGTGACGAGGGCGCGTTCGGGGGCGTAGTGCCGCTCGGCGCGGGCGAGGTGGAGCTGCCAGGGGCACCAGGCGGGGTTGCGGATGCCGCGCGGGTCCAGGCGGCGGCCGGCGGCGGAGAGTTCGGCGGCGGCCTCCTCGATCCGGCCGCAGGCGAGCAGCAGTTCGCCGTACACGGTCTGGGCGTCGGGGAAGACGACGGCGGCGGGGAAGGGGGCCGCGAAGTGGTAGGTGTCGGCGGCGCTCGCGGCCTCGGCGACCCGGCCGCGGGCGAGCAGGATCTCCACGAGGATGCCGACGGCGTACCAGTGGGCGGGGGTGTCCGGGCCGACGCGCTCGGCCAGGCGCAGCCCGGCCCGCACGAAGTCCTCGGCCTCGGCGAGCCGGCCGCGGCGGTAGCGGACGTAGCCGAGCAGGGTGTACGCGAAGGAGAGGTGGGCGCCGCGCCAGCCCTGGCGTTCGAAGTCGGCCGTGCCGGCGGCGAAGAGTTCCTCGGTCCGGCCGGGCCGGTCGGCGTACATGAAGGCGAGGGCGACCAGGACGGGCACCTCGAAGCCGCGGTCCGGCTCGGCCCAGCCGAGGCCGCCCGCCAGGGCGCGTTCGGCGTGGTCGAGGGCGACCTTGGCGGGCTCGCCGCGCAGTACGGCGTCCCAGGTGCGCAGTCCGATGATGTAGCGCTCGGTGAGGTCCCGGCCCTGGAGGCGGTCGGCGAGCCGGGCCATCCGGCGGGAGCGGGCGGGGTGGTCGGGTTCGTCGGCGCGGAAGGCGTCCCACATGAACTGCTCGGCGGTCATGCGCAGCCGGACGCGGGCGTCGTCGGTGACGCGGATCTCCCGGGCGAGGGTGTCGGAGGCCTCGGCGAGTCGGTCGCTGTGGGCGAGGACCTGGGAGAGCCGGTAGACGACGTGATGGCGCAACTCGGGTTCGGCGATGGGCTCTTCGAGGGCGGCGCGCAGGTGGTTGACGGTGGTGGCCGGTTCGGTGAGCAGGGAGGCGCAGCCCAGTTCGTACAGGACGGCGGCGCGGTCCTTGTCGGCGGGCGGTTCGCGCAGGGCGCGGGCGAGGTAGCGGCAGGCGGCGTCGGGGGCGCCCGCGCGCAGGGTCTCGGCGGCGGCGGCGCGCAGGTTCCGCACGACCCAGGGGTCGCCCTCGGGGTGGGTCTCCAGCAGGTGGCGGGCGGCGGCGTCGGCGCCCTGGCCGCCCTCGACGACGCACCAGGCGGCCTGGCCGTGCAGGGCGACGCGGATGGCGGCGGGGATGGCCCGGTAGACGGCGGTGGCGATGAGGGGGTGGACGAATTCGAGGGTGCCGGTGTCGTTGACCGGGCCGGTGAGGATGCGGGCGCTGCGCAGCGCGTCGGCGGCGTCGGCGGCCCCCTCGTGGCCGAGTCCGGCGACGGCGGCGGCGAGGGAGGGGCGGATCTCGGTGCCGAGGACGGCGCAGGCCCAGGCGAACCGGACGGTGGCGGCGCCGAGGCGGTCGATGCGGTCGATCAGGCCGCGGCCCTTGACCGCGGCGGCGAGGTCGCGCAGCAGGTGGGCGCCGGACTCGGTGGGGTTGAGGCCGCGGTCGTGGACCTTGGCGGCGAGCTCGACGGTCTCGAAGGGGTTGCCGGCGGTGACGGCCCAGCACTCGCGGCAGAAGGCGTCGTCGGCGTGGGCGCCGAGGGTCTCGCGGACGAGGCCGGCGACGGCGCGGGCGCTGAGCGGTTCGAGGTCGAGGGGGCGGGACCCGGCGCGGCCGGGCAGGCTCCGGAACGACTCGGCGTGCTCGGGGAGTTCGTCGGGCCGGTAGGCGACGGCGATCAGCAGCGGGAGTTGTTCGGCGCGCGGGGCGAACGCGGCGAGCCAGCGCAGGGATTCGGGGTCCGCCCAGTGGGCGTCGTCGAGCACGAGGACCATGGGGGCGCGGCGCACGGCGAGGTGGGTGAGGACCCAGTCGAGGCCGTCGCGCAGTCCCTGCGGATCGGGCGGGGCGCCGCCCACGGGCGCGCACAGGCCGAGGGCGGGGCCGACGATGTCGTACCAACTGCCCAGCGATGCGCGCAGTTCCGGCTCGGCGGTGCCCGCGAGCTGGGGTTGCAGCAGCTGGCGGGCGACGTGGAAGGCGACGCGCTGTTCCTGGTCGCCGCCACGGGCGCTGAGGACGGTGCAGCCGCGGGCGGCGGCGCGCCGGCGGACCTCGGCGAGCAGGGTCGTCTTGCCGATGCCGGCGCGTCCGGCGAAGGCGAGCAGGGCCCCGCCGGGGCGCTCGCGCGGCCCGGCGCCGTCCGCGCGCAGGCCGACGAGCTCGCTTAACGCCTCGTCCACGGCGCCGAGTTCGTCCTCGCGCTCGAAGAGCGTGCGGGCGCTTCGCGGTGTGTGCTGCCCCATGTCCTACCCCCCTGTCACGGGCTGCGTCCGTGCGGGATACGGGCGCGTACCGTGACCCTCAGGCAGCTCAGCGTACGCTTCCGGGTGGCCGTTCGCTGCGGTCTAGACGTTACTGACCGGACGGTCTTCGCCGCGGTCACCGACCGGACGGTCGCTGCCGCCGCTCGTGATGCCGGGCCACGCGGGCGCGGTTGCCGCAGGAGGGCTTGCACCACTCCTGGCGGGGGTGCCCCTTGAGGAAGTAGCGCACGCAGCGCGGGGCGTGGCAGGCGCGCAGGCGTGCGCGGTCGGGGCTCGTGAGGAACGCGGCGGCCGCTCGCGCGAGCACGGCCGTCAGGTCGTCCTCGCCGTGCGCGGGAAGGTGCCGCAGGCCCGGCTCGGTGTCGTCGGCCCAGTGCAGGACGGGCACGGTGGGGGTGCGGGCCGCGGCCGCGTTGAGGCGGGCCACGGCGTCCTCGACGGGCAGCAGCCGGGCGGCGTCCGCGGGGCTGGGCGCGCCGGGCACGCTGCGGGCGAACAGGGCGCGGACCGCGGCGCGCAGTTCTCGTACGGCGGTCAGGGCGGGCTCGTCCGCGGTGTAGGCGGCCGTGCCGGGCAGCAGGCCGGGGTGGGCGCGGACCCAGGTGGTCAGCCCGGCGGGGTCGGTCAGGTCGTCGGCCACGCCGCCGTGCCCGTCGTGCCTGATGGTGAGGGCGAGGTCGAGGGTGACGCGGGCGTCCTGGGCGGGCATGGGGCCGATGATAGGCGGGCCCCGCCCGGTCAGACGCCGGCCGGGGCCGGTGAGACCACCGCGACGGGGCTCGCCGCGTGCAGCAGGACGGCGTGGGTGACGGAGCCGAGCATGGGGGCGGGGGCGAGCAGGCGGCGTCGGTGCCGGCCGACGAGGGTCAGCTCGGCGCCAGGGGAGGAGGCGACGAGGGCCCCGGCCGCGTCGCCGGGGACGGGCACCACGTCGGCGCGGACGTCGGGGTGCCGGGCCCGGTGCGGTGCGAGGAAGCCCTCGGCGAGGGCCCGGGTCTCGCCCGCCAGGTCGCCCTGGCGGATGATGACGGGCACGAGTTCGCCGGGCGGGGACCAGTCCTGGACGGGCCAGGGGTAGGCGGCGACCGCCTGGAGCCGGGCGCCGCGCAGGGCGGCCTCGGTGAAGGCGAGGTCGAGGACGGCGTCGTCGGGGCTGTCGACCTTGAGGCCGACCACCACGCGCGGCCCCGGTTCCTGGGGCAGGGGGTCCGCGGCCTGGCGTCCGGGCGGGGGCACCACGACCACCGGGCAGTCGGCGTTCTGTGCGGCGGCGATGCTGTGGGAGCCCAGCAGCAGGCCGACGAAGCCACCCCGGCCGCGTGTGCCGAGGACCAGCAGCCCGGCCTCGGCGCCCAGCTCGGGCAGGAAGACCGCGGGGGCGCCGTCGAGGGCGACGTACTGCGCGTCCGGTGCGTCGGCGAGCTCCGCCAGCCGGGCGCGCGCGTCGCTGAGCACGGGGTCCTCCTCGGCCGGCGGGGGCAGGACCACGGGGGCGCCGGGGTGGGTCCAGGCCAGGTCGTGCCGTACGTGGACCACGGTGAGCGGCGCCCTGTGGCGCCGTGCGGCGTCGACGGCCCAGTCCAGGGCCCGCAGGCTGCCGTCCGAACCGTCGACCGCCGCGATGACCGGCAGGGTACTCATGTCCCTCACCTCCGAGTACGACCTTCCGCTTGCTGGGGCCAGCCTGGCGCAGGCGGCGGCCCCGGGGCGGGCGTGCGGTCGCGTGTCCGGGAAATCGGCGGGAACACCGCCGGATCGGAACACCCTCGAAAGCGGGCCCCTCCGGCAGGGGCGGGCCCTCGGCGCCGGGTGCGGCTCGGCTCCCGGCGCCGGTCCGGCTCAGGTCAGGTCGAACTCGCCCTCGCGCGCGTTGGACACGAACGCGCCCCACTCGGCGGGGGTGAAGATCAGGGACGGGCTCTCGGGGCGGTCGCTGTTGCGCATGGCGATGAAGCCCTCGACGAAGGCGATCTGGACATCCCCCCGTCCCCGGCTGCTGGACTGCCACTCGGCGTTGCTGAGGTCCAGCTCCGGCTTGCCCCAGCCCCTGAGCGGCTGCTGCTGGATGGTGCTCTCGGCCACGTCCGTGCTCCTCCCGGTTCGCGTCGTCCGCGGCCAGCCTAGCGATCGTCCCGCGCCCCGGACAGGCCGCGTGTGGACGACCTTTCAGGACTGTGGGGGCCGCGCGCCCACCAGCCACACGGAGAAGAACTGCGAGCCGCCGCCGTAGGCGTGGCCCAGCACCCGGCGGGCCCGCTCCAGCTGGTGCTCCCCCGCCTGCCCGCGCACCTGGAGCGCGGCGTCCGCGAAGCGGATCATGCCGGAGGCGCCGATGGGGTTGGTGGACAGCACGCCGCCCGACATGTTGACCGGCAGATCGCCGTCCAGCTCGGTCACCCCCGCCTCGGTGAGCTTCCAGCCCTCGCCCTCGGCGGCGAAGCCGAGGTTCTCCAGCCACATCGGCTCGTACCAGGAGAACGGCACGTACAACTCGACCGCGTCGATCTCCCTGCGCGGGTCGGTGATGCCGGCCTGCCGGTAGACGTCGGCGGCGCAGTCCTTGCCGGCCTGCGGGGAGACGAAGTCCTTGCCCGCGAACAGGGTCGGCTCGCTGCGCATCGCGCCGCCCAGCATCCAGGCGGGCGGCCGCGGCGCGCGGGCCGCGCCGGCGCGGCCGGTGAGCACGATCGCGCAGGCCCCGTCGGAGGAGGGGCAGGTCTCGGAGTAGCGGATCGGGGTCCAGAGCATCGGCGAGGACTGGACCCGCTCCAGGGTGATGCCGTGCTCGTGGAGGTGCGCGTAGGGGTTCTTGAGCGCGTTGCGGCGGTCCTTGTACGCCACCAGCGAGCCGACCGTGTCCGGGCCCCGCTGCGCCGCATGTAGGCGCGCACGTGCGGGGCGAAGTAGTCGCCCGCCCCGGCCAGCAGCGGCTGCTGGAAGGGGATCGGCAGGGACAGGCCCCACATGGCGTTGGACTCGGACTGCTTCTCGCACCGGTCCTCACCTCCGCCGATACCTGCCCTCACCACCACCGGCATCCGCCCTCACCTCTGCCGAGCCCACGGAACGGCACCTGCCCTCACCTCCGCCGAGCCCATCGAACGGCACCTGTCCGGTCCAGGCGCCCCGGGCCCCCGGCCCCCGTCCGCCGGGCGGACCCGCGGGAGAGCTGAGATCCTTGGAAAGGGAGAGGGGGCACTGCCAGGGGGTGTGAGGGACGGTGGTGTCGTCATGAGCGCGCAGGACGGAAAGGGGGACGGATCGGCGGAGCAGGACGTCGATCCGCTCGGGGACCCTTACCTGCCCGTGCGGACGGCCGTACCGGCCAGGCCCCACACCTTCCTGCGCCGCGAACGGCTGCGCGCACGGCTCGACGCGGGTCTGGGCACACCGCTGATCATGGTCAACGGCGCCGCCGGCGCGGGCAAGACCCTGCTGGTGGCCGACTGGGCGGCCGGTCTGGAGCAGCCCGCCGTCTGGTTCACCGTCGGGGCGGGCGAGGCCCCCGGCCAGTTCTGGGCGTATCTGCTGGAGGCACTGCGCACCCGGGGCGTGCCCGTTCCGGAGGACGTCGGCTGCCCGGCGGACGCCAACCAGGTGGACCACAAACTGCTGTCCCGGCTCGCCGTCGGGCTCAGCGGGCTGGACCGGCCCGTCGTCGTGGTGCTCGACGAGTTCGACCGGGTGACCTCGGACGACCTGACCGAGCAGGTGGAGTTCGTCCTGCACCACGCGGCACGGGGGCTGCGCCTGGTCCTGGTCACCCGTAACGAGCCGCTGCTGCCGCTGCACCGGTACCGCGCCGCCGGCACCATGACGGAGATCCGCAACGCCGAGCTGGCCTTCACCCCCGAGGAGGCGGCCGCGCTGCTGCGGCTGCACGGACTGGACCTGAGTGTGCAGGCCGCGGGCTCTCTGGTGGAGCGGACCGGGGGCTGGGCGGCGGGCCTGCGGTTGTGCGCGCTCGCGGCGCGGGAGGCCGGGGACCCGACGACGTACCTGAAGGAGTTCGAGGCCGGGCAGAGCACGGTCGCCGACTTCCTGCTGGCCGAGGTGCTCAAGCGGCAGCCGTCCGAGACGCAGGAGCTGCTGCTGCGGGTCAGCGTCCTGGAGCGGTTCTGCCCCGACCTGGCGAACACGCTGACCGGCCGGACCGACGCCGGGCCGATCCTGGACGAGCTCCGCCGCCAGAACGCGTTCGTCGACCAGCTGGGGCACTCCTGGTACCGGCTGCACCCCCTGTTCGGGGAGATCCTGCGGTCCCATCTGGAGGTACGGGCGCCCGGCCTGGCACCCGAGCTGCACGCACGGGCCGCCCGGTGGCTGCGGCACGCCGGGTTCCTGTCCGAGGCGCTCGCCCATGGCGCCGCCGCCGAGGACTGGGAGTTCACCGCCGGGGCGCTGGTCGACGAGCTCGCCATCGGGGAACTGTTCACGGGCCTGCGAACCGACACGATGGACGAGCTGTTCTCCCGGATGTCGCCCGAGGCACGCAGCCCCGCGGCGGATCTCGTCCGGGCGGCCCGCGCGCTGTCCCACTGCGATGTCGACCACGGCCTGGCCCATCTCCACCGCGCCGAGGAGACGCTGGCCACCGAGGCGTCCGAGCCCGCCGCGGCCCGGCTGAGCGCCGCGCTGCTGGAGGTGCACACCGCCCGGCTGGGCGGCAACCCCGATCGGGCGGAGAAGGCCGCCGAGCGGGCTCGGCAGCTTCGGGTGGAGGTCCCCGAGCGGCTGCTGGACGAGCATCCCGAGCTGAACGCGCTGCTGCTGACGCACCTGGGCACCGCGCGGCTGTGGGCGGGACGGTTCGACGAGGCGCGCGAGGCCCTGTCCGCGGTCGTCGGGGCGGCGGGCGAGGCCGCGACGGCGCTGCCTCGTCAGGAGTGCCTGGGCCATCTCGCGCTCATCGACTACCTCGCCGGCTGGCCGAGCCGGGCGGAGCGCAAGGCGCTCGCGGCGCAGGCCGAGACGGAACGGTTCGGCCTGCCCCCGTCGGCCGGCTCCGGCGTCGGCCCCCTGGTGCGGGCCGCCGTGGCGGTCGAACGCGACGAACTGGGCGAGGCCCAGGGCCTGCTTGACGAGGTCGCGACGTCCGGTCTGGTGGGCCAGGACCCGGTGCTGGAAGCGGGCCGGGCCATCGCCAGGGGGCGGCTGCTGCTGGCCCTCGGGGACGCCAGGGCCGCGCTCGCCGCTGCCGAGCCGGTGGCCGCCGCCGGGCTCGGCTCCCCGTGGGTCCAGGGCCAGGCGGCCGCCATCGCCGGGGCCGCCCACCTGGCCGAGGGCCGCCCGGAGGATGCGGTGCGCACCCTGCTGGACGTGCCGGACGATCAGGTGGCCTGCCGGGTCGAGGCGGCCCGCGCCCTGGTCTCGGCGGGCCGGCCCGACCGTGCGATGGCCGTGCTCGACGCCGTACCGCCCGGGGTCGCCGCGGGTCCGGCGGTCACCGTCCGGGCGCTGCTGGTGCGGGCGCAGGCCGCCGACCGGGCCGGGGACGGCGCCGGCGCGCGCCGGGCGCTCGGCCGCGCGCTGGCCCTCGCCCGCCGCGAACGGCTGCGGCGGCCGTTCCTGGAGGCCGGACCCTGGGTCCAGCCGCTGCTGGACACCGACCCGCTGGCCGCGCTGGCCGACGGCTGGCTCAGCCTCGGTCCCCGCCCGCCGGGCAGCGGGGCCCACGCGAAGCGCCGGACGGCCGGGCCGGAACCGCTGGTGGTGGAGGAGCTCAGTGCCCGCGAGCACGACGTCCTGGTGCGGCTGTCCCGGATGATGTCCACGGAGGAGATCGCCGACGATCTCCATGTGTCCGTGAACACCGTGAAGACGCACCTCAAGAGCGTCTACCGCAAGCTGGCGGTGAACCGGCGCACCGAAGCCGTGCGCCGCGGACGCGAACGCGGGCTGCTGTGACCCGGGGAGTGGCGTTCGGACGCCGGCATGATCCGGACGGCGGCCCCTTGATCCCGGTCCGGGCACTCCCCCGTGGCGGGTGAGGCGCCGCTCCGGGGTTTCGGGTGCCATGGCAGCGGCGGCGCAACTCGCCTCCGCCCGGATGCCCGCAGGCCGGGTCGGGGCCGATCGGTCGACGTGATCGAGGTGACAGGGTGCGGCACTGGCAAGCTCTGATGGTCCTCGGGACGGCCCAGTTCCTGATGGTGCTGGACACCTCCGTCATGAACGTCTCGATCAGCCAGCTGGTGGAGGACTTCGACACCGAGGTCACCGCCATCCAGGCCGTCATCACGCTGTACGCGCTGGTGATGGCCGCGTTCATGATCGTCGGCGGCAAGCTCGGCGACATCCTGGGCCGCCGCCGGCTGTTCCTGGTCGGCCTGGTCGTCTACGCCGTGGGCTCGGCGCTCACCGCGGCCGCCCCGACCGTCTGGGTGCTGGCCCTGGGCTGGTCGGTCATCGAGGGCCTGGGCGCCGCGCTGGTGCTGCCCGCGATGGCCGCGCTCGTCGCCGAGTCGTACCGGGGCGCGGACCGGGCCGTCGCCTACGGCGTCATCGGCGGTCTGGCCGGCGCGGGCATCGCCGTGGGTCCCCTGCTGGGCGGCTGGGTGACGACGTATCTCACCTGGCGGCTGGTCTTCGCCGGGGAGGTCGTGGTGGTCCTGGCCATGCTGCTCTGCAGGCGCGTGATCCGGGAGACCCCGATGACCGGACCGCGCCCCCGGCTGGACGTGGTCGGTGCCGTCCTCTCCGCGACCGGGCTGGCGCTGGGCGTGCTGGGTGTGCTGCAGAGCGGCACCTGGGGCTGGGTGGAGCCGCGGAACCCGCCGTTCACGGTCTTCGGGTTCGCCCCGACGCTGTTCGTCATCGGTGCCTCGGTGGCCGTTCTCGCCGGGTTCGTCCGCTGGCAGCACCACCGGGTCGCCCTCGGCGCCGACCCCTTGGTGCATCTGCCGCTGATACGCAGGCCCGCCGTGCGGTCCGGACTGCTGACGCTGCTCAGCCAGAACCTCATCCTGCTCGGGCTGTTCTTCGCCATCCCGCTGTATCTCCAAGTGGTCCAGGGCTTCGACGCCTTCGAGACCGGGCTGCGGCTGCTCCCGGTCTCGGTGAGCATGGTCGTCGCCTCGTTCTGCGCCTCGCGGTTCGGACGCGGGGTGAGCCCGCGCCGGATGGTCAGGGTGGCCCTGCTGACACTGGCCGCGTCCGTCGTGTGGCTGCTGGCCACCATCGACCCGGTCATCGACGACGGTCAGTTCGCGGGCGCGATGGCCCTGCTGGGCATCGGCATGGGCCTGCTGGTGTCGCAACTGGGCAACGTGGTCCAGTCGGGCGCCACCGAGAACGAACGCAGCGAGGCCGGCGGTCTGCAGTACACGGCGCAGAATCTGGGGTCGGCGCTGGGCACCGCGTTCATCGGGTCACTGCTGATCGGGGCCCTCGCCACCGCGTTCACCACCCAGATCGAGGACAATCCGGCGGTGTCGGACGCGGCCCGCGAGCAGACCGGCATCGCCCTGGAGGCCGGGATCTCCTTCGTCCCCGCCGACCAGATCCGTACGACCGCCGAGGAGGCCGGGCTGCCCCCCGCCGAGGTGGACGCCCTGACGGAGTCCTATGCGTCCGCGCAGCTCAAGGGCCTGAAGGCCGGTGTCCTCGCGGCCGGCGCGATCACCCTGGCGAGCTTCCTCGTCACCTCGCAGCTGCCCGGCGCGCCGGTGGGCGGCGCCGACGCCGACGCCCCGCGCCCCGGGGCCGGGAAGAAGCGGTGACTCCTCTGCCGCGGCGGGCCCACGACACCGCGGCCGCCGCGCGGCGCGCCGAGCGGCGGGCCCACACCGACTACACGGGGGGTGTGTACGGCTCGATGCTCGCCGCCTCCGTGGTGCTGGGCGCGGGCACCCTCGGCGAGTTCCCTCGTGTGCAGCTGGTGCTGACGCTGCTGCTGACCGGCACGGTGTTCTGGCTGGCGCATGTGCACGCCCAGGTGTTCGGGGCCCGGCTGGCGCAGGACCCGCTGGACTTCGGGGCCGTGTTGCGGGTGTGCCGCGAGGAGTGGCCGATCCTGCGGGCCGCCGTGCCGCCGGCCGTCGCGGTGGCCGTCAGTCCGCTGCTGGGCCTGGACGTGGCGGGCGCCGCGTGGCTGGCACTGGGCGTCGCCGTGGCGGGTCAGGTGGGCTGGTCGGCCGAGGCGGCCCGGCGGGCGGGTGCCTCCTGGGGGCTGGTCGCAGCCTCCGCCTGTGTCAACCTCCTGTTCGGCCTGGCGATCGTCGCGCTGAAGCTGATGCTCAAACACTGAGGCCGCACGGCGCACGCCCACGGCCGTCGGCCCTGGTTCACCTGTTCGGGGTGAAGCCGAACGGGTGAACGGGAGGGACGATCGCAGTGCGGGGCCCACTCCGCCCACCCCCACGCCACCCGCGGGAGGGCAGCTCATGCGCTACGAGATCCGCGTCGACGGGCTCATGTCGGAAACGATGACCAAGGCGTTCCCGGAGCTGGAGCACGTGGTCATGTCCGGCCAGACCGTCCTGTTCGGCCCGGTCATCGACGAGGCCCAGCTGTACGGACTGCTGGCCCGCTGTCAGTCCCTGGGGCTACGGGTGGTGGAGATGCGGCGGGTGCCGGAGTGAGGCGCTCGGGGTCGAGGCCGTTTTGCCGGAGCAAGGCCCCGCGCGGGCGTCACGGTGGGGGTGGGCGCACTGTCCGCCGTCATGTCCGGCCTTCTGCCACCCCCTGCTTGCCACTCCTGCGCCCCCGTTTCCGGGCGACGGTCCGTGTCCGCCCTCACCGGCGCTCCCCTCGCCCGGATCACCCGTCGTGGGTGATCCGGGCGTCCGGCGGACGCGGCAGGGTGGGCCGCGAGGGTTCTCCGCAGCCCGTCCCGCCGGCTGCCCGCCGGCACGCCCAACCGAACCGCCGAACCGCCGAACCGCCGAACCGCCGAGGGGGAGCCATGACCGAATCGCGCACATCGGCACAGCCTGCCGCGTCAGGACCGGGGTCCGGCGGGGCCGACACCGAACAGGCGCTGGCGGAGCTCGGCCGTTCGTGGACCTGGCTGCTCGCGTCGGCGTTCGCCACGCTGATCCCCGGCATCCTGCTGCTGGTCTGGCCGGATGTCACGCTGCACGTGGTCGCGGTCCTCATCGGGCTGTATCTGCTCGTGGGCGGTGTCTTCCGGTTCGTGGCGGTGTTCGCCCAGGAACGCGGCGACCGGCTCACCGGGCTGCTGCTCGCGGTGCTGTTCGTGCTGGCCGGGGTGCTGTGTCTGCGCAACCCGCTGCAGACCATCGCGGCGCTGTCGGTGATCGTCGGAGTGGTGTGGCTGGTGTCCGGGATGCTGACCGCCTACGCGGCGATCGCCACGAAGAGCCTTCCGCACCGCGGGTTCGTCTTCGGCGCGGCCCTGCTCGGCATCGTCGCGGGCATCGTGGTGCTCGCCCTGCCGAGCGAGTCGGCGGTGGCGCTGACCCGGTTGCTGGGCCTGTGGATGGTGCTGATGGGTGTGGTGGAGGGTGCCGTCGCCTTCGCCTGGCGGTCCGCGCTGCGCCGCGCGGGCGTCGGCGGGCATCCGGCACCTTGAGCGGGCCGCTCCCGGGCGCCCGGGGCCCTGCGCGATCACCCGATTCGGGTGAGGGCGGCGGGTGCCGAGCCGGGCACGCTGAGAGTGCAGTCAACGGCTACCCGGCACGGGGCCGGGACGGAGGCAGAAGATGAGCACTGCGACCTACCTCGCGTACGACTACCCGCTGCTGAGCATGTTCTGGACCATGCTGTGGTTCTTCCTGTGGATCCTGTGGTTCATCCTGCTCTTCCGGATCATCGTCGACATCTTCCGTGACGACGGTATGAGCGGCTGGGCCAAGGCGGGCTGGCTCGTGTTCGTGATCCTGCTGCCCTTCCTCGGCGTCCTGGTCTACGTGATCGCGCGGGGCAAGAACATGGGGCGCCGGGAGATCGACCAGGCCCGTCAGCAGCAGCAGCAGTTCGACGACTACGTCCGGGAGACCGCCGGCAGCGGACGCCCGTCCAGCGCCGACGAGCTGACGAAGCTGTCGCAGCTGCGGGCCAGCGGCCACATCTCCGAGGACGAGTACCGCCGCGCCAAGGAACTGGTGCTGTCGGGCCACGGACCGGCGGGCGCCAAGCACGAACCCACTGCCCCGGCCGCCGGCACCTGAGTCCGGCACCGTAGGGAGAGGAGCAACCACATGACCACGACCCCCTCCGCGACCGGCGCCGGCCGGCCCTCGTCGGCGAAGCAGAGCTGGGCCGAGGGACTGACGGTCTTCGCCGCCGTGATGCTGATGATCGAGGGAATCCTCGACATCATGCGCGGCATCATGGCGATCGCCGACGACGACGTCTTCCTCACCACCCCGAACTACGTGTTCCAGTTCGATCTGACCTCCTGGGGCTGGATCCATCTGATCCTCGGCGTGCTCGCCCTTCTGGTGGCCTACGGACTGTTCACCGGGGCGACCTGGTCGCGGGTGGCCGGCGTGGTGATCGCCTCGCTCGTCATCATCGCCAACTTCCTGTCCCTGCCCTACTATCCGGTGTGGTCGATCGTCGCGATCGCCATCTCCGCTCTGGTGATCTGGGCTCTGTGCGTGAAGCGCACCGGGACCACCGGCCCGTGAGCCGACACGGTCGCGCGGAGCACCGCCCGCGGCGGTGAGACACCGCCCTCGCGCGTAGCGTGTGCGTCCGGCCCGCCCGGCGTCTGAACGTAAGGCGACGGCGGGCCGTACGCATGTCTACGGGCCAGGTACGGGAGGACCACGGGTGTCGCAGGGCGCGGGGCAACCGACGGACGCGGAGGCGCAGGAGACGGAGCCGGAGCCGGAGGAAACGGAGCCGGAGCAGACGGAGCCGGAGCAGACAGCGAGGGCGGAGCAGACAGAGGGGTCGGAGCCGGAGCCGGAGCGCGCCGGGCAGGAGCAGGCCGAGTCGGACCCCGAGCGGGAGCGCACCGGGCGGGAACAGTCCTCGTTGGCCCCCGGGCGGGAACAGGCCTCGTCGGACGCCGGGCGGGAACCGGCCTCGTCGGAGCGGACCGGCCGGGAGGAGGCCGAGGCCCCGGCCGGGCGCCCCGGACCGCGCGGATGGCGGCAGCGGCATCCGCGCACGGTCCGGGGCGCCGCCGTGACCGCCTCCGTCCTGGCCGTGGCCCTGCCCCTGTGCGCCCTGCTCCTGCCCAACCGCCTGGAAAGGCTGTCGTTCGGGGCGTTCCTGCGCATCCCCGCCGAGGGGGTCCTGCTGGCCGGGCTGCTGCTCGTGCTGCCGCCCAGGCCCCGGCGTATCGCGGCGGTCGCCACGGGGGTGTTCCTCGGTCTGGTCACCGTCCTGAAGTGCCTGGACATGGGCTTCTACCAGGTACTGGCCCGCCCCTTCGACCTGGTCCTGGACTGGATCCTGCTCGACGACGCCGTGGAGTTCGTCCACGAGTCGTTCGGGCGGACGGGTCAAGTGCTCGCCGTGGGCGGGGCGTCGGTGCTGCTGGTCGTGGTGGTCGCGCTGATGACCTGGTCGACGACGCGGCTGGCGCGGCTGATGGACCGTCACCGTCCGGTGGCGGCACGGACGACGGTGATCCTCGGCACCGCGTGGATCGTGTGTGTCACCTTCGCCGTGCCGGGCGTCGGTGTCCCGCTGGCCACCAGGGGCACATCCGAATTCCTGGGCAACCGTGTGGAGATGGTGCGCGCGGGGATCGAGGACGCCGAGGTCTTCGAGAAGGAGGCGGCGGTCGACGCGTTCGCCGCCACTCCGCCGGACCGGCTGCTGACCGGACTGCGCGGCAAGGACGTGCTGTTCACGTTCGTCGAGAGCTACGGCCGGACCGCGATCGAGGACCCTGACATGGCCGCGCGGGTGGGCGCGGTGCTGGCCGACGGCACCGCGTCACTGAAGGCGGCCGGGTTCGAGGCGCGCAGCGGCTGGCTGCGCTCCCCGGTGACGGGCGCGGGCAGCTGGCTGGCGCACTCCACCTTCCTGTCCGGTCTGTGGATCAAGAACCAGCAGCGCTACCGCAGTCTGACCACGAGCGACCGTATGACGCTCACCGGCTACTTCCGCAGGTCGGGTGCGTGGCGCACGGTCGGCATCGTGCCGGGGGTGCGCCGCGCGTGGCCCGAGGGCCGGTACTTCGGCCTGGACCACATCTACGACTCGGAGCATCTCGGCTACCGGGGCCCGTACTTCAGCTGGACGCCGGTCCCGGACCAGTTCAGCATGGAGGCCTTCGAACGCCTGGAGCACGGCCGCGCCGGCCGGGGTCCGCTGATGGCCGAGATCATCCTCGCCTCCAGCCACAACCCCTGGGCGCCGGTCGCGCACATGATCGACTGGGAGGACCTCGGCGACGGCTCGGTGTTCCACGGCATCGCGGCCGAGGGCAAGGACCCGGAGGAGGTGTGGCGGGACCCCGACAGCGTGCGCACCGAGTACCGGCGGGCCATCGAGTACTCGCTGCGCAGCCTGACCGGCTGGCTGGAGCGCTACGGCGACGAGAACACCGTCCTGGTCTTCCTCGGCGACCACCAGCCGGTGCCGACGGTGACGGCCGGCAGCACCAGCCGCGACGTCCCGGTCACGCTCGTCGCCCGCGATCCGAAGGTGCTGGACCGGATCGCCGACTGGGGCTGGACCGAGGGCCTCAAGCCCGCGCGCACCGCCCCGGTGTGGGACATGGACCGCTTCCGGGACCGCTTCATGACGGCCTACGGCGATCAGCCCGCGAAGAAGCCCGCGACCCGGTCGGCGAACCACTCCGGGTCGTCCAGCCAGGGGTAGTGACCCGCGCCCGGCTGCACCACGAGCTCGGCGTGCGGGAATACCTCCGCGGCACGCCGGGCGAGCTCCGGCCGGGGACCGCCGTCGGCCGCGCCCGCGTACACGAGCACGGGCGCGGTGAGGGCGGCGAGCGCGGCCCGGGTGGCGGGCGGGTCGTAGGCGCCCTCGGACCCGTAGCGCTCGCACGCCTCCTCGTTGGTCTGCTCCAGGTCGCTCGCGGCGTGCGCGGCGGCGGTCTCGTCCCAGCGGCCGTAGAAGAAGGGCAGGAAGACGTCGTCGAAGTCGCCGCCGCCGGTGAGCCACTTCTCGTAGGCGGGGAAGGCCCGCGGGAACCACGGCTCGCTCTCCCGCGGCCGGGCCGCCGCGAGCCGGTGCTCGGGCGTGGCGGGCATGCCGAGGGCCCACGGCGTGGCGGTGATCAGCGCCAGCCGCCGCACACGCGCCGGGTACCGGGCGGCGTAGAGCATCGCCAGACTGCCGCCCGCCGAGTGCGCGAGCAGGTCCATCCGTTCCAGGCCGAGGTGGACGCGCAGCGCCTCCACGTCGTCCACGAGCCGGTCGCAGCGGTACGTCGCCGGGTCCGCGGGTACGGCGGAGTCGCCGGTGCCGCGCAGGTCGAGCAGGGCCAGCGGGCGCCGCGCGGCGAGTCCGCCCAGGTCGCCGAGGTAGGCCGAGGCACGCATCGGACCTCCGGGCAGGACGACCACGGGCTCACCACTCCCCCCGAGCGAGTGGTGAGCCAGAAGGGTCCCGTCGTACGCGGCGAAGGTCGGCATGCGGCCGATCATGTGCGTCGGGCGACCGGGTCGGCAAGGGACTTTCGGCACGGCCGAAGCCCCGGCCCCGCCGGCGGGACGCGGACCCGGGAGGGCACGGACGTCACGCCAGGGTGCGGCCGCGGCGGCGCAGCTCGCCGTTGAACGGGAACCGCCCGCCATCCAGCCCGTTCCGAAGCCGGGCGAAGTCGGCCGGCCCGGGGTTGAACCCGGCGGCCGGGACGACCGGCCGGACCACCCCCTTCGGCCCTCGCCGCAGTACACGCGGGCGCTGCCGCCGGGCAGCGGCCACTCCTCGTCGGGCGGGGGCGCCGCCGGTGTGCCCAGCGGGGTCACGAGTCCTATTGCGGCGGCGGCTCTCCTGACCTTGTCGACCTGCCCGTGTCGACCTTGTTGTCCGCCATGAACATCCCTTCGCTGCTGACGGCAGTTGCTCAGAAGCAGCTTTGACCAGGCAAATACCGCTTCACTCATGCATTTGGCATATTTCACCAATCGGGATGATCGCCGTCCATGTGTTGTCGCCCCACCGGTTCGCGACGCGCGCCGAGAAGGCCGGGACCGACCCCTTGCCAGGCCCCCGCACGCCTGGACAACTGATCTCCAGCACCTCGACCGAATGATCGGTCGTCCGAATTGATGCGGTTGGTGAGGGAGGCGTCCCCATGGCGGACACGACGGAAGGAACGGGACGGCCTTGTCGCCTCGCCGAGTTCGACTGGTGGCGTTTCAGCGTGCGCGTTTCGCCGCAGCGGTGTCGGGCGGGGCCTGGCCCATCATTGCCAGCATCGCCTGCCAGGGTGTTCCGTCGAAGATCAGCCTGATCGATGTGATTCCGGCGCCGTCGAGGCGGAAGTGTTCGGCGGTGTGCTGGGTGCCGGCTGGGGTGGCGGTATGCACGTCGTAGACGAGTGTGGCCTCGCTCTCGCCGTACAGTTCGCTGATCATGTCGACGCCGGTGACTACCTGGAGGAATCCGGGAAGCCCGGCCAGGTGGCCGACGGGATCCTCGGAGCCCATCAGCGGGCTTTGGAAGGTGAACGGCTCGGCAAGGTGCGCGACAGCTGCGGGCACGTCCCCACTGAACCTGGCGTCGTGATAGCCCCGGACGATCTGCCGGGTCCGGGTCTCGGGTGTCATCGCGGCGCGGTCCTTTGGTCGCTTCTTCGGACGGTGGATGTCCGGTTCACGGCTGGGTGGTGTTCGTCCCGTCGGCCTGGCTCAGGTGTTGGTCGAGTCGATGCTGGTTCTCGACGAGGCGCAGGCACAGATGCCGCAGCTGGGTCACTTCGGCGGGCGTGAATCCGCGGAAGACCGCTGCCATGGCGGCCTGGGTGGGTCGACGGAAGGAGTCCACCCAGGCCAGCCCGGCGGGTGTGACCCGGGCCAGTACTGAACGGCGGTCACGCCGGTCGGGGATCCGCTCAGCCAGTCCGTCGCGTTCGAGGGTGTCGACCAGTCCGGTGACATTGCGTGAGCTCACTCCGGCCGCCTGGGCCAACGCGCCAATGCTGATCCCATCATCGGATGCGGCGCTCAGACGGATCAGGAGGTCGAGCGCCCCCGCGCTCAGCCCTCGCCCCTCGGCCCCGCGGGCACGCAAGCGTTCGATGGCGTGGAAGGCTCCGCGGACCGCTCCTGCGCCTTCGAGGGCCAAGGTGTCCTCTCCTGCGGTGAACTGGGCCATGGCAGACCTCACCCGGGGGTCGAAGAGGCTGCCATCGGGGTCACGAGCGAGGCTGGACGGAGAGTTATGTACTTGCTTCATAATGAAGTAGGACTTTAATGCCGGCTTCACTAGCTTGCCAAGCCCTGGCGTCCCCGGGGACACCCTCGGACCCTCACTCACCGCCCCCGACATCTGACCAACAACACCCGGGACGCAGCACCCGCCGCTGTGTCAACCCCCGAAGGACTTCCGGACTCGACCAATAAGCCGCTGCCGCCGGAAACCCGGCAGGGGCAAGATCCGCCGAATCGTGGGCGCGCCCCACGCTGAGCCGCGGGCAGGGCCAGCCTTGGCCGGGGGCCCGGGACTGGACCGAGGACCCGGCGGGCCCGGGGACCGGGCCTGTCGGGCCGGGGGACCGGGAATCTGGCGGACCGGGGGCCGGACCCGGGGACCGACCCGGCGGGCCCGGGGGGGGCGGACCCGGGGACCGGGACCGAAGACCCGGCGGACCCGGGGACCGAGGCCGAGGACCGGGAGCCGAAGACCCGGCGGGACGGGGCCCGGAGGGCCTGGGACCGGGCGGACCGAGGTCGAGGACCGGGCGGCCCGGAGCCGAGGACCGGACGGGCCGCCGGGGGCCGGGGCATGAGCCCTTCGCCCGGTCCCTGTGCGCGCCGGCGCTGGAGCGTCTGGAGACGGCGATCGCCTTGGGCCGGCCCGCGCGCACCCCCCGCTCAGCCCAACCGGTCCCGCAGCTCCCGCTTGAGGATCTTGCCGCTGGCGTTGCGCGGAAGGGCGTCGACGAACACCAGTCGCTTGGGCACCTTGAACGAGGGGAGCCGTTCACGGGCGTGTGCGAGCAGGTCGTCCTCGCCGGCCTCGCCCCGGACGACCACGACCGCGGTGATCGCCTCGATCCACTTGGGGTCGGGCAGGCCGATCACGGCCACCTCGCCCACCGCCTCATGGGTGTAGAGGGCGTCCTCCACCTGCCGGGACGCGACCAGGACGCCACCGGAGTTGATGACGTCCTTCACCCGGTCGACGATCGTCAGATAGCCCTCGGCGTCCCGGACCGCGAGGTCGCCGGAGCGGAACCAGCCGTCGCGGAAGGCCTCTTCGGTCTCCTCGGGCTTGCCCCAGTAACCCTCGCACAACTGCGGTGAACGGTAGACGATCTCGCCGGGGGTGTCGTCGGGGACGTCCTTGCCGCTCGCGTCGACCACGCGCGCGTCGACGAACAGCACCGGCCGGCCGCAGGAGGCGGGGCGGCCGTCGTGCTCGTCGGGGCCGAGGACCGTGGCCAGCGGGCCGATCTCGCTCTGGCCGAAGCAGTTGTAGAAAGCCAGCCGGGGCAGCCGCTCGCGCAGCCGGGTCAGCACCGGCACCGGCATGATCGACGCGCCGTAGTACGCCTTGCGCAGGCCGTCGAGGTCGCGGGTGGCGAAGTCGGCACGGTTGGACAGGCCGATCCACACCGTCGGCGGGGCGAACAGACTGTCCACGCGGCCGGATTCGACGAGGTCGAACAGGACGTCGCCGTCCGGGGCGTCGAGGATGACGTTCGTCGCGCCGACGGCCAGATACGGCAGCAGGAACACATGCATCTGGGCCGAGTGGTACAGCGGCAGCGCGTGCGCCGGGCGGTCCCCGGCGCTCAGATCGAGCGCGGTGATGGCGCTCAAGTACTCGTGCACCAGCGCCCGGTGGGTCATCATCGCGCCCTTGGGCAGCGCCGTCGTGCCCGAGGTGTACAGCAGCTGCACCAGATCCTCGGCGCGCGGCTCGGGCCCGTCGTACGGTGATGCCTCCCGCAGTCGCGCGAGCAGCGAGTCCTGGGCGTCCCGCAGCGGCAACACCCTTGCTCCGGACGGGAGTCGGCCGGCGATGTCCGGGTCGGAGAGCACCAGCGCGCTGCCCGACTGCCCGATCAGATACGTCAGGTCGTCGCCGGTGAGGTTCTGGTTGACCGGGACGTGCACCAGGCCCGCGCGGGCACAGGCGAGGAAGGCGATGAGATAGGCGTCGGAGTTGTGGCCGTAGGCGGCGACCCGGTCGCCGGGCGCGAGGCCCTCGGCCCGCAGGACGGACGCCGCGCGCGAGACCGCGTCGTCGAGCTCCTCGTACGTCCAGGCGCGGTCGCGGTGCTCGACCGCGACGCGTACCGGTGTGCGGCGGGCGCTGCGCCGCAGCACCCCGTCGACGGTGCTGCCGTGTCCGGGCTTCATGCCACAGGATCCTCGGCCCGCCGGACACCGAGGTCAAGGACCCCGGAGGCGAGGTCGCGCAGCACCGTCCCCGCGATACCTACCTGTTGGTACGCTCAACCACCCCTTTCCTCAACGATGTTGGGCGGAACGCCGACGGGCGGCACCGGAACGCCGGTCGACGTCTCCGAGGCGTGCCGGGTGCTCGCCGGGTGGGACCGTACGACGGACCCCGGCAGCCGGGCGCCCTGCTCTTCGACCGGTTCTGGCGCAGGCTCACCGCCCTGGTGCCGGCCGCGCAGGTGTGGAAGGTGCCGTTCTCGGCCGCCGACCCGGTGCGCACGCCGCACACCCTGAACACCTCCGCGCCGGGCTTCGCGACGGCCCTGGCGGACGCGGTCGCCGAACCGCGGGCCGCCGGTATCGCACTGGACGCCCCGCTCGGGGAGCACCAGTTCGTCGTGCGCGAGGGCCGGTGCATCCCCGTGCCGGGCGGCACGGAGTCGCTGGGCATGTGGAACAAGGTCGAGCCCGTGTGGACCCCGGCGAGCGGCGGATACACCGAGGTCACCACCGGCTCCAGCTACATCCAGGCCGTGGGCTGGGACGGCAGCCGGTGCCCGGTTGCGCGCACGCTGCTGACCTACTCGCAGTCGTCCAACCCGCGATCGGCCCACTTCGCCGATCAGACACGGCTGTTCTCGCAGGGGCGGTGGGTGCGCTCGCGCTTCTGCGAGAAGGTTCGTCGTGGGCGGTGTACCGGACCGCGCCGAGCACGCCGAACCCGCCGGCCCGGCTGATGGCCGCGGCGACGGAGGGAAACGGCGTGAAGCCGAAGACTGCGTGCTCGACGCCCAGTTGGCGGCTCAGCTCGGTCTGCATGGGCGCAGGATGCCCGAGTCACCCGGAGGACGGAAGGGGTTGTCTGACAGGGTGTCAGATCTCGGAGTCCTGGAATCAGGGCGTCTCCAGCACCGCCATCGCCGCGTTGTGCCCCGGCACCCCGCTCACGCCTCCCCCGCGCACCGCGCCCGCCCCGCACAGCAGGACGTTGGCGTGCCCGGTCTCCACGCCCCAGCGGCCGGTCCGCTCCTGCGCGTAGGGCCAGGACAGCTCGCGGTGGAAGATGTTGCCGCCGGGCAGACGCAGCTCGCGTTCCAGGTCGAGCGGGGTCTTCGCCTCGATGCAGGGACGGCCGTCGGCGTCGGTGGCCAGGCAGTCGGCGAGCGGCTCGGCGAGGTGGGCGTCGAGCTGGGCGAGGGTGAGCTTCAGCAGTTCCTCGCGGACGCCGTCGTTGTCCCGCTCGAACAGCCGGGCCGGGGTGTGCAGCCCGAACAGGGTGAGCGTCTGGTGGCCCTGCTCGACCAGGTCGGGCCCGAGGATCGTGGGGTCGGTCAGGGAGTGGCAGTAGATCTCCGACGGCGGCGCGGCGGGCAGCTCACCGGCCGAGGCCTGGCGGTGGGCTGCGGCCAACTGGTCGTAACCCTCGGCGATGTGGAAAGTGCCGGAGAACGCCTCGCGTGGGTCGACCGCGCTGTCGCGCAGTCTCGGCAGCCGCTTGAGCAGCATGTTCACCTTCAGCTGGGCACCCTCGGCCGGGTCGGGCGACTCCTCGCCCGTCAGTGCCGCCAGCGCCTGCGGGGAGGCGTTGACCAGGACGTGCCGGGCGGCGACGACGCCCTCGCCGTCGGCCGTGCGGTAGGTGACCTCCGCCGTACGGCCGTCCGTGTCGACACGGACGGCCTCGTGGCCGGTGGCGATGACGGCGCCGGCCTTGCGCGCGGCCGAGGCGAGCGCGTCGGTCAGCGCGCCCATGCCGCCCACGGGCACGTCCCAGGCGCCGGTGCCGCCGCCGATGACGTGGTAGAGGAAGCAGCGGTTCTGGGCCAGGGAGGGGTCGTGGGCGTCGGCGAAGGTGCCGATGAGGGCGTCGGTGAGGACCACACCACGCACCAGGTCGTCGGCGAAGCGGTCCTCGACGGCGACGCCGATCGGCTCCTCGAACAGGGTCCGCCAGGCCTCCTCGTCGTCGACCCTGCGGCGCAGCTCCTCGCGGGTGGGCAGCGGTTGCGTGAGAGTGGGGAACACACTCCGGGCGACCCGGCCGGTCATGTCGTAGAACCGCTGCCAGGCCACGTACTCGCGCTCGCCGCCGGTCAGCCGGGCGAAGGCCTCGCGGGTGCGCTGTTCGCCGCCGCCGACGAGCAGTCCGGTGGGGCGGCCGTCGCGTTCGGCCGGGGTGTACGAGGAGATGGTGCGCGAGCGGACCGCGAAGCGCAGTCCGAGGTCGCCGACGATCTTCTCGGGGAGCAGGCTGACCAGGTAGGAGTAGCGCGACAGCCGGGCGTCGACGCCCGCGAACGGACGGGTGGACACGGCCGCGCCGCCGGTGTGGCCGAGCCGTTCCAGGACCAGCACGGACCGGCCGGCGCGGGCCAGGTAGGCGGCGGCGACCAGGCCGTTGTGGCCGCCTCCGACGATCACGGCGTCGTAGGAGCGGGCTGCGGGGGCTTCCTCGGGTGCGGACATGGTTCTTCGTAACACGAGGTGATCACCGGCGGCCAGAGGGCGGTCTCCGCCACGGCCGGCTCCCGCGGACCGAGCCGGGGCCAAGGCCCGCGCAATGTGCTTGGGCGGCAACTGCCGGCGGTGCCGCGCCGGGATCAGCCGCGGGTTCGCCCGCGCTCGTGTCCGCCGCGCACAGGTGCCGCGAACACCTCGTGCGACCGGGCGGGCACACATCGTCATCTGCCACCCTCCGCCTCCCCGGGGGTGTTCCGTGCCCGATACGCGGGTATTTTGGCTGGTATGAGTACCGCTTCGATGCAGCTAGCCGAACAGAGCGGTCTCCTCAGCCTGGGGCTGTTCGGTGTCGGCGTCGTTCTCCTGGCGTTGCTGGCCGGCAGCTTCTGGCTGGGCAACCGCATCCGCGAAGAGGAGCCGCCCCGGCCGAAGCCGGAGGAGCAGCCGCACATGCCGGAAGGCGGCCCGGTCCACGAGATCCGCGAGAACCGCGAACCCGAGGAGATTCCGAAGATCCCCAAGGGCGAGCGCCCGCTCACGCCGTACGAGCTGTCCAACTCGCAGACCCGTACCAGTGCCGACAAGGAACGACCACGGTGGAGCAAGGGCAGCAGCGGCTCCTTCGGCGGAGGAGGACTCGGGGCCCACTGAGCCGCCCCGGCACGCACAGCACCCTGTCACTTCACCCGACCGGCGCCCGGCCGGCGCGGTCCCCTCCCCTGCGGGGCTCAGTCGGGCAGCGTCAGCTGCACCGTCTCCCCCGGTTCGAGGCGGACCTCGCGGCCGGGCAGCCGTACGTCCACGGGGCCGGCGTCGGAGTGCGGCACGGTGATCTCCAGCCGTCCGTGCCGCAGAAGCAGATGGATGCCCCAGTGGCGCCGGTGGCGCAGGGAGAAGCCGTAGGTGGACAGCTCCGGCAGCGGGACGGGGTCCAGATACAGGGCGCCGTCGCGGGCCTCCAGACCGGTCAGACCACGCTGGACGAGGTCCAGCGTGCCGGCCATGGCGCCCAGGTGGATGCCCTCGCCGGTGGTGCCGCCCTGTACGTCGGCGATGTCCCCGCGCAGGGCCTCCTGGCAGAACTCCCAGGCCTCTGCGCGCCGGTCGCGGGCCAGCACCCAGCCGTGCACCAGGCCGCTGAGCGTGGAGCCGTGGCTGGTGCGGTGCAGATAGTGGTCGACCGTGCGCCGCCAGATGTCGTCGTCCAGCAGCACACCGAGGCGGGAGAACAGCCCCTTCAGCGCGGCCGGCCGGAACAGATAGCCGAGCATCAGCACATCGGCCTGCTTGGAGGCCCGGTAGCGGTTGACCGTGTCGCCCTCGGCCTCCAGGATGCGGTCCAGCCGCCGGATGTCGTCGTAGCGGGCCCGGTAGCCGCTCCAGTCGAGCTCGGCCAGGTCGCCGTAGCCGTCGAACTGGCTGATGACGCCCTCGTGGAAGGGCACGTAGAGCGTGCGCGAGACCTCCTCCCACAGCTCCAGCTCACCCTCGTCCAGACCGGTCCGCTCGCCCAGTTCACGCCGCCGCGGCTCGGGCAGGCCGCTCAGCACGTCGAGGGTGCGGGCCAGCACCCAGGCGGCGGTGACGTTCGTGTACGCGTTGTCGTCCAGGCCGGGCTCGGTGGCGTCGGGGTAGGCGTCGTGGTACTCGTCGGGGCCCATCACGCGCTTGATGCGATGCCGGCCGAGGTCCGCGTCCCATACGGCGGCGTCCGCCCAGAAGCGGGCGATCTGGAGCAGCATCTCGGCGCCCTTGGTGTGCAGGAACTCCACGTCCCCGCTGGCGTCGCAGTACCTGAGCACGTTGTAGGCGATGGCCGAGCCGACGTGGTACTGCAGCCGGGAGCGGTCCGGCAGCCAACGGCCCGAGCGCGGGTTGAGATGGACCCGCTGGGTCTCCTCCCGGCCGTCGCTGCCGCTCTGCCACGGGTACATCGCGCCCCGCCGCCCGGCGGCCCGGGCCGCGGTGCAGGCCTGCTCCAGGCGCCGGTGCCGGTAGCGCAGCAGGGCGCGGGCCACCTCGGGGAAGTGCAGGTCCAGGTACGGCAGCACGAACAGCTCGTCCCAGAAGACATGGCCGCGGTAGGCCTCGCCGTGCAGACCGCGCGCGGGTACGCCGACGTCCAGGTCGGCGGTGTGCGGGGACAGCGTCTGCAGCACGTGGAACATGTGCAGCCGCAGGATGCGCCCGGCCTCGCCCGGCACCTCCAGATCGGCGCGGCGCCACAGCTGGGCCCACGCCGTGCGGTGCGAGGCGAGCAGCGCGTCGAAGTCCGGGGCCCGCTCCACCCGGGCGACCGCCGCGAACAGGGGATCGCTGATGGCCGGGTCGTGGGAGGTGTGCAGGGCGACGATCTTGTCGACGGTGGCGGTACGGCCCGGCCGCACGGTCAGGCGCGCACACTGGACGGTGCGCGAACGGGTGTGCCGTACAGTGACGGGCTCCTCGCAGTCGAGCCGGCAGGCCATGCCGATGCGGATGTCGGAGGTGCGGGTGCGGCAGCGCAGCCACGCCGTGTCGGTGTCGGCGGTGCCGGTGTGCACATGGGTGAGGTGATGGCCGTCCAGGTCCCGGTAGCGGGCCACCCCCGCGTTGGTCACGCCGCCGTCCAGGGCCGCCTCGACCTCCAGTTCCCCGGTGTGGCCGTGCGCGGTGAACTCGGTGCGCAGCGCGGCCAGGTGCGGGTCGGCCATGTGCGCCATCCGCAGCTGCCGCACCCACAGCGTGCCGCCCTCCGGCAGCGCGTAGCGTGTGCGGCGCTCCAGCACGCCGTCGGTGAGGTGCAGCACCTGGGCATGGTCGAGCACTTCGGCGGTGTCCGGGCTCAGCCAGGCGCCGCCGTGGGTGCGAAAGCGCAGCGGCAGCCAGTTGGGGACATTGACCATGTCCTCGTTGTCGACCGCCCGGCCCGCGACCTGCGAGACCAGCCGGTTGTAGCAGCCGGCCACATAGGTGCCCGGGTAGTGCACATCGTCGGCCACACACTCGGGCAGCGCGCCGCGCGTCGCGAAGTAGCCGTTGCCGAGTGTGCACAGCGACTCGCGCAGCCGCTCGTCGGCGGGCTCGTAGCCCTCGTACTCCCAGGTCCAGCCCGTCACAGCGCCTCCTTGCCGACGGCTGTCCTACGGTCGTGAGCCCCCCGGCGTCGTACGGTCCTGTCCCCCGGGTGCCGGGTCAGCCGGGTGTCGTCCGGGCGGTGTCGAGGCGGGCGACGCGGGCCAGGTTCTCCCGGTCCTCGGCGTCCTCGCTGGGCGAGGCGGCGAACCAGGCGTCCAGGATCTCCTTCAGCAGGGGTTCGGAGGTCAGGCGCAGGCTGAGCGCGAGGACGTTGGCGTCGTTCCAGCGGCGGGCCCCGTCCGCGGTGCCGGCGTCCGTGCACAGGGCCGCGCGCACACCGGGCACCTTGTTCGCCGCGATCGAGGCGCCGGTGCCGGTCCAGCAGCAGACCACCGCCTGGTCGGCGCCGCCCTCGGCCACCTCGCGGGCGGCGGCCGCGGAGCACACCGCCCACCGCGGGTCGTCGCCCGCGCGCAGCGCGCCGTGCAGGCCGACGTCGTGGCCCCGCTCGCGCAGTTCCGCGACGAGCCGCCGGGCCACGGGTTCGTCCATGTCGGACGAGACGGAGATCCGCATGCTTCGGAGCGTACCGGTGGCCCCGGGCTCAGCGCCGCTTGAACTCCACCGGCCCGGCGTTCATCTCGACGGCTCCGTCGGGGTGCAGCACGGGGCGGCGTTCGGTCATCCGGCCGCTGTACGCCTCGACGTGCCGGATGGCGGCGCCGTCGGGATCGGTGAAGTCGACCAGGGCGATGGCCACCCAGTAGCGGGTCTTGGTGTTCTCGAACAGCGGCACCGTGACCGTGGAGCCCCGTCCGTCCGTGACGACGACCTTGGCGCCGAAGCTGCGGAAGGAGCCGAAGCCGTTGCTGACCGCGGAGTACGCGCACAGCAGGACGTACCCCTGCTGGTCCGGGCGGACGATCCGCACGGTCTCCTTGCCGGGGACCCGGGCGTCGCCGTCCAGCTGGATGTAGGGCGCGTTCTTCAGCGCGCCCAGCCGGCTGTAGTAGACGACGTCGGCCTTCTTGCCCTTCTTCGCCCCGCCCTTAGCCGTGGCCGGGGAGCCCGCGGAGGGCAGCGGTTCGCCCTGCGGCGTGTGGCCGGACTTGACGACGGTACCGGGGGTGCCGGAGCCGCGCAGGGCCTTGTGTGCGGGCACGAACAGGGCGTACAGGTCGAGGTCGGCGCCCCGGCGGCGGCGCTCGTCGCTGCCCCCGTCCCACTCCAGGGTGGCCGTGACGACCAGTTCCTTGTCCTGCTTGTCGAGACTGATGGTGGCCTGGCTGCCCTTGTCGAGGCTGACGCTGCCGAGCGGGGGTTTGCGCAGGCTCATGGGGGCGGACGGCGGCTGGACGGGCTGGGGCCGCACGGGCTGCGTCGGCAGCCGCTCCTGCGTGGCCCCGTGCGCGTCGGTACGGGCGTCGCGTGTCTCGGCCCGGCCGTCGGAATCGGTCCCGTCGCCGCTCCCGTCCTCACCCTCGGCCACATCGATGCCGAAGTCGGTGGCGAGGCCCGCCAGGCCGTCGGCGTAGCCCTGGCCGATGGCGCGCAGCTTCCAGCCGGGGCCGCGGCGGTACAGCTCCATCAGCAGAACGGCACGCTCGCCGTCCAGGAGGGGCGGCGGCCGGAAGTCGACGGGTTCGGCGCCGTCCTGCCGGGCCCGGACGAGCACGTCACGGACGGCGGAGAAGGTGCGGGAGGTGTCGTCGGGGTCGCAGCTGCCTACGAGCACGACCCGGTCGACGTCGGCGGGCAGCGCGCCGGGGTGCACCTCGACGCGCTCGGGTCCCGCGGAGTCGGCGGGCAGATGGCGCACGGCCCCGGACTCGGCCTCGGGCTGGTTGTAGAAGACCAGGTCGTCGTCGGAGCGGACCCTGCCGTCCGCGGTGACCAGCAGCGCGCTGAGGTCCACCTGCTCGCCCTCGGCGCGCAGTTCCGCCGTCACCGGCCCGTCCTTCACCGCCGTGTTGCCGCCCTTGCCGAGTTCCGGCACGCCGCCCACCCCCTGATGCTCTCCCCATCGGCTTCAGGCCACGATGTCACATCGGGTCGGGGTTCAGGGACGGGTCGCGCAGCGGGGCGGGCCGGGCGGCGGGTCCGCCGCGCCGGGCGTGGGCGTGGGCGTCCAGATGGGCCTGGATGTACGGCACGGCGACGGTGTGGAGTTCGCCGTCGACGAAGGCGGGCTGGACGTTGACCTCGAAGACGACCCCGCCGTTCTCGACGGCCAGGTCGACCCCGGCGAAGGGCAGTCCGACCGAGGCGGTCGCGGCGACGGCCAGTTCGGTGAGCCGCGGGTCGAGGTCGGGCGGGGCGATGTGCACGGGGACGGCGCCCTGGCAGGTGTTGCAGGGAGTGTCGGGCGAGGGCTGGATGTGCTCGCGGGCGTGCACGACCCGGCCGTGCAGCACGAAGACCCGGAACTGGTGGCGGGCGCCGCCGGTGGTGGTGTTCCCGGCGTCACGGGACAGCAGCCAGTCGGTTCCCCGGTGGGCGTAGTGGTCCGCGGCGCGGTGCAGGGCGTCGGGACCGGTGATGTGGAAGGTGTCGTCGCCGCCGGTGCCGACGACGGGGCGGGCCCAGGCGTCGCCGCCGAGCTTGTCCAGGGCGGCGGCCGCGTCCTCGGGCGAGGGGCGGGACAGCACGAGGGTCTCCATGTGGCCGACGCCGTCCCGCCGGAACCGTTCGACGGTGAGGTTCTTCTCGGTCGCCGCCCGCCAGGCGTCGGGCAGGGCGGCGAGCGTGACCGCGTCGCGCTGGGCCAGCAGCAGTTGGAGCGGGGCGAGCGGGCTCCTGCGGTGCGGCGGGATCTCGTAGAGGACGACGATGTCGGGCACCAGGTCCAGCCCCTCTTCGGGCAGGACCAGGCGTAACCCGTCCGGGTCCGGGACCGCGCGGCCGGAGCCGCCCGGGGCGAGGTGCCGGGAGTCGACGCGGACCGGCGGGGCGCCGGTGAGCAGGTCCACCGCCTGCGCGAGGACGTCCGCGCAGCCTTCGGAGGACGTGGGGTCGGAGATCAGGGCGATGCACGGTCGGGACACAGGGCCTCCAGCGGTCGGCGACGCGCCAGGTCGCGCAGGCCGGCGCGGTCCGGGCGGTCTCACGGATGGTGCCTGTCAGGCGCGTGGTCAGCGGCACGTGCCCGCGGCAGGCCGCTCCCGGCCCCCGCGGCGATGCCGCGGCCCGGGTGGCGGCCGGGGCCGGCCGGTGACCGAAGGGGTGAGCCTCGCCCTGCCAGCGGGACGCAGGGCGGAGCCACACTGTAGGCGCCGTCCCGTGGCCACGGCAGGGCGCACACGCGCCCATGTTCGGCTCCCACGTCTGCGCCGTCCGCCCCGTGTGTGCGCCCAGCGGTTTCGAGCCGCCGTGCGGGGGCCGGGGGCCGCGGCCCGCCCAGCGGTTCGAGCCGCCGTCCGGGCCCGGGGCCGCGGCCGCCCCTCAGAGTCACGCCTGAGGCATATTCCCCATCGCGCCTTTGGCATATGACAACTCGCACATGCGTCCATGGTGTGCCACGGTGTTGGAGGCCCCAGTGGCCCTGTGCCGAGACGCCTTCACCCGCGAACTGCACTCCGCCGCGCTGGTGGGAAGGACGTTCATGAACGACATCCCTGTGCCCGCCTCCGGTGAGGCCGACGTACTGGTCATCGGCAGCGGTCCCGTCGGGTGCGCCTTCGCCCGCAAGCTCGTCGACGCCGGCAAGAGCGTCCTGATGATCGACGCCGGGGCCCAGTTGTCCCGCCGCTACGGCGAACACCTCAAGAACAGCTACCTGTTCCAGAAGAACATCGACCTGTTCGTCTCCGTCATCAAGGGCCATCTGCTGCCCCTGTCGACCGCGACGAACAGGGAACCGGCGCTCACGCTCGACCCGTCCGCGTTCTCCTACGATCCGGACAAGTACGCCGGCTTCTCGATGCGCAACCAGAACCCGGAGCAGCGCAAGCACCTCAACCTGCCCGCGGCGGCGGCCACTTACGCGGTGGGTGGGATGGCCACCCACTGGACCTGTGCCGTGCCCCGGTTCCACCCCGAGGTGGAACGGCGCCACGCGGGCCTGGACTACCCCATCGACGACAAGGAGATGGGCAGGCTGTACGACGAGGCGGAGTCCCTGCTCGCGCGCAGCACCTCCGTGTTCGCCTCCTCCGCCCGGCATCTGCTCGTCAAGCGCGTGCTCCAGCGGGCCGGGGAGGAGTCCGCCGACGTCACCGAACTGCCCCTGGCCGTCAGCGACCGCGCCGACTCGCACCGCACCTCCGCGGTGACCTGGTCGGCCGCCGACACCGTGCTCGGCGACCTGGCCGACCCGGTCCACTCGCCGCCACGGGGCTCGTTCACGCTGCTGCCCGAGCACCAGTGCGTCCGGCTGGAGATCACGGGTGCGGGCAAGCACCAGCGCGTCGAGTACGCCGTGGTGCGCGATCTGCGCGACGTACGCGAGGAGATCCGGCTGCGGGCGGGCACCTATGTGGTGGCGTGCGGAGCCGTGCCGACGCCCCAGCTGCTGTTCAACTCCGGTGTCACCCTTCCGGCGTTGGGCCGCTATCTGACCGAACAGCCCATGGTCTTCTGCCAGGTGGTGCTGGAGCAGCAGCACATGGACCACATCGAGGACATCCTGCGGGAGACCTCCTGCGGCGAGGACGAGGCGGCCGGTGCCGCGGCCGAACGGGTCGCCCGGTACCGCGCCGAACAGCTCAAGCGGCTGCACTCAGGCGACAAGACCGCCGACCCGGTGCCGTTCCCGCCCGGCGAACGGGACCCGAACCTGGCCCTGTTGGTGACCACGGCCCGCCCCTGGCACTGCCAGATCCACCGGGACGCCTTCACCTACGGGGCCGTGCCGCCCAACGTGGACCCGCGCCTGATCGTGGACCTGCGCTGGTTCGGCATCTCCCGGCCGCGCCCGGAGAACAAGGTCACCTTCTCCCGTCGGCTCCGCGACACCTTCGACATGCCGCAGCCCACCTTCACCTTCCGGCTCGACGACCGCGAACGCCGGGAGACGGACCGCATGAGCCGGCACATGCTGCGTACGGCCGCCGCGCTCGGCGGCTTCATGCCGGGCTCCGAGCCCGTGTTCCTCACCCCGGGCCTGCCGCTGCACATCGCGGGCACCACCCGGATGGGCCGCAGCCCGCTGGACAGCGTCGTCGACGAGTACTCCAAGGTCTGGCACATCGACAACCTCTACCTGGGCGGCAACGGGCTGCACCCCTTCGGCAACGCCTCCAACCCCACGCTCACCAGCGTCGCCATGGCGTTGCACGCGGCCGACACCATCGTCAAGGGCCACCCCGGAAACTGACCGCACCCTCACTGCGAACCCTGGACCGCATCATGCCGGCACCGACCCGCCCGCGCCCCGAGGGCATCCATCTGGGCATCACCCCCACCTGCTGGACCAACGACGACTTCCCGCTCATCGGCGATCACATCCCCATGGAGCAGTGCCTGAGCGAGATCGCGCTGGCCGGGTTCGAGGGATGCAGCATCGGCCACACCTTCACCCCCGACGTGGACGCGCTGACCGCGGCGATGCATCTGCGTGGGCTCAGCGTGAGCGAGCCGTGGGTGAGCACCTACTTCACCGTGCCGGACGGCTCCGCGCGCACCGCCCGCGAGCTGCTCAAGGTGCTGGAGTTCCTCAAGCAGTTCAACGCCGGTGACCCTCCGGTGCGGACCACCACGATCGGTGTCGCCGAGTTCGGCCGGTCCGTGCACCTTCAGGCGCTCAGTCTGCGCAGCAACAAGCCGGAGTTCACCGACGAGCAGTGGGCCGACCTGTGCGACGGGCTGAACAAGCTCGGCGAGATCGTCGCCGGCCAAGGCTTCACCCTCGCCTACCACCCCCATATGGGCACCGGTGTGCAGAGCGAGCGGGACGTCGACCGGCTGATGCGGGACACCGACCCCCGGCACGTCGGTCTGCTGCTGGACACCGGCCATCTCACGTGGGCGGGGGCCGACTTGACGGAGGTCGTCGAGCGGCACCGGGACCGGATCGCGCACATCCATCTCAAGAACGTCCGCGGCTCCGTCCGCGCGGACCGCACGCTGGCCGACGGCAGCTTCCGCGAGTACATCGAGGCGGGCATCTTCACCGTGCCCGGCGACAGCGACGGCGACGTCGACTTCGACACCTTCCTCAAGGTCCTGCGGCCGGGCGACTCCTACCGGGGCTGGCTGGTGGTGGAGGCCGAACAGGACCCGGACGACGGGCATCCGCCGCTCTACCACGCGCAGACCGCGCACGCCTATCTGAGCCGGGCCCTCGCCTGACCCGGACCGCACGAGAGCCACGAGCACAGACCCGCACCCCCACCCGGAAAGGCACCCCGCCATGGGCGCACACCCCCCGAGCATCCGCGTCCCCCGGTTCACCCGGGAGGTCCTGCACGACAACCTCATCGAGGGCTACTGGCTGGAGTGCCCCGACATCGACGGCGACACCCGGCCCGACCTGGTCGGCCACGGCCTGTACCTGGGCGAGATCTACTGGTACCGCAACCCTGACTGGCAACGGCAGTTGGTCGCCGACGGCTTCCACATGCCGATCGGCGCCCACTACGGCGACATCTCCGGCAACGGCTTCCCCGACATCGTCGTCTGCTACGAGCTGTACGGCGAACGCGGCCGCATCGACGACCCCGACCCCGAGGGCGGGAAGATCGACTGGATCGAGAACACCGGCAAGTTCGACTCCGAGACACGCTGGAAGCGGCACTTCATCGGCCGTGAGACCGCGATGCACCGGCTGCGCCTCGGCCGTTTCACCCAGACCCGCAAGCCGGAGCTGATGGCGCTGCCGACCGTGGGCGCCCATCATGTGCACGCGCTGGTCCCGGTCGTGCTGTTCAGCCCCCACAACGACGTACGCCAGCCCTGGGACAAGCGGATCATCGACGACTCCCACTACCGGATGATCCACGGGGTGGAGATCCAGAAGAACCCGCTGCCCGGCAGCGAGCACCTGGACTCGATCCTGCTCGCCTCCGAGGAGGGCGTGACCTGGCTGCACTACGACGAGCGGGAGGGCCGGTTCACCACCACGCACATCGGCGACGGCGAGCAGGAGCGGTTCGACCGGACCGGGTTCAAGGGCAGCGGTGACGTCGGCGCGGGCCGGATCGGCGACGACCCGCACGCCTATGTCGTGGCCACCGAGCCCTTCCACGGCAACACCGTGGCCGCGTACGTCAAGGAGACCCCCGGCACGCCGGTGGCCGAGGCGACCTGGCGGCGGATCGTGCTCGACGTCTTCGGCGACCCCAACGAGCTGGGCGAGGGTCCCAGTCACCAGATCGTCTGCGCGGACTTCGACAACGACGGCGACGACGAGTTCCTGGTCGCGCTGCGCGGCCCGCACCCCTGGCAGGGCGTCTTCTACTACAAGGTGCTGGACGTCGAGGCCGGGGTGTTCACCAAGTGGCGGGTGTCCTCGGACAGCGCCGCGCGGATCGCCATCGGCGACTTCAACGGGGACGGGCGGCTCGACTTCGCGACCATCGCCTACAAGGTCGACAAGTACTTCCTCGCCGAGGACGCCAAGCTGTGCCTGTTCCGCAACGGCATCGAGGAAGCCGGCAGTTCCCCGTCATGAGCCGCGACAGAACCCGGTGGCCGTGGCTGATCGGGGTGATCGGCGCCGCGGCGCTCGTCACGGTGGTGGCCCTCGTGGTAGGCGCGGGGGCCCAGGCGGCCGCGACCTCCCTGAGCGTGCTGATCTCCGCCATGGCCGGCCTGTTCAGCTGGTCGTGGCACCGGTCACGGCCCGCCGCCCCGGCCACCCGGACCGAGTTGCAGCAGGCGGCGGAGGCGCTCGCCGCCATGGTGCGCCGGCAGTGGACCGAGGAGGCCGCCGCGTGCGGCCTGCTCGATCCCCATCCGCTGGCCGTGCGCTGGCGCAGCGGCCAGACGGAAGCGGGCGACCATGTCCGGATGGTCGGCCGCACCCTGTCGGGGCGCAGCGACGACATCACCGCCTTCGCGGCCGCCTTCCGGGCCCTGCCCCGGCGCCGGCTGGTGATCCTGGGCGACCCGGGCGCGGGCAAGTCGGCGCTGGCGATGCTGCTCGTGAAGGAACTCCTGCGCGACCCCGAGCCCGGCGAGCCCGTCCCGGTCCTGCTGGACCTGGCGCCGTGGAACCCGCGCCGGGAGCCGCTGCTGGACTGGATGGCCCGCCGTATCCACGAGGACTATCCGGCCCTGCGCAACCACGAGACGTACGGCCGTGACGCCGCTCGCAAGCTGGTCGCCGAGGGGCGTGTCCTGCCGGTCCTCGACGGCCTGGACGAGCTGCCCGCGGAACTGCGTCCCGGTGCGCTGGCGGCCGTCAACCACGCCATCGCGGTCCACGGTCCGCTGATCCTGACCTCGCGTCAGTCGGAGTACCACCGGATGGTGACGGACATGGACGTCGTCACCGCCGCGGCGGTCGTGGTGGCGGAACCGGTCGCCCCCGCGGACGTGGCGGACTATCTCCGCAGCGTGGTCCCGCCGCGCCGCGCCGCCGCCTGGCACCCGGTGATCGAGGACCTCACGCGCCGCCCCGAGGGCCCCGTGGCCCAGGCCCTCTCGGTCCCCCTGAACGTCTGGCTGGCCCGCACGGTGTACGCCTCACCCGCGGGTGATCCCGCCGAACTGACCCGCTTCGCCGACGCGGAGGGCCTCCAGCACCATCTCCTGGACGCTCTGGTGCCGGCGGTCTTCTCGGCCACCCCCACCCCCACGGACCCCTCCGTCCCCGACGCGCGCCGCACGGCCGCGGCCCGCTGGGACGCCGACGACGCGCGCACGTCCCTCGCCTTCCTCGCCTCCCACATCAAGCGCCAGGGCACGGACGACATCGCGTGGTGGGAACTCCACCGCGCCCTGCGCCCGGATCCGGCGGGACCGTTGTCGGGGCCGGTGGCGGGGGCCGTGGTGGGGCTGGGGGCGGGGTGCATGGCCGGGGACCACTTCCACTGGGCGCTCTCACCGGTCGCGCGCTTCGCCTGTTTCCTGGGCATCACGCTGACCACGGCCGCAGCCGCGACGGTGATGTTCAGGATCGCTCGCGTCGGCGACGGCGGGCAGGTCTCAGGACAGCCGGGTTCGCACGGGGTCGGCGAGTTCGTGCGGCGTGTCGCGATCGGGTGTGCCGTCGTCGTCCCGCTGGCGGTCCTGATGGGTGCGCTCGTCGAATACTGGGCGGAGGCCTTCGAACGCGCGGACACGGACATCGAGGTGATCGTGCCGCCGTACACGGGTGTCAAAGCGGGCCTCGCATGGGCCCTTCTGATGGTGCTGCTGGCCCTCGGTGGGCTGTGCGTCGCCACCATCCGCCGACGGCTGCGGTCTCGCGGGCGCGGGCTGGGGAACCGCGGTGCCCAGGTGCGGCGAATCCTGCTGTTCGTCTTCCTCTTCTGGCTGGGCGCCGAGGCCGCCGGGCTTCTGCTGTACATGCCTCTTCGGCAGGTGACCGGACAGCCCGTCACGGATCTCTCCTTCGTCGCCCCGTCCGAGGACGTCGCCTTCGTCAGCCGGCGCGCGACGTTCCGTTCCGGAGTCTTCCTGCTGATCGCCGGGGTCATGGCGGGCCTGGACCTGTCCGGCGGCTCCTCCCGGCCGACGCGCCTGGTCGTCCGCGCTCCCGCCCGCATCCTGGGGGCGCTGATCCCCGCCTGCGTCGGCAGGGGGCTGCTGATCGGTGTCCCCCTGGGGATCCTGCTGTGCTTCGTGTCGACGTGGGAGGCGTGGGTTCCCCTGTGGACGAGACCCGTCGCGTGCGGCGCCTTCGGCGCGTTCTTCGGCATCCTGTTCGGCCTGGCGCTGGCTGTACTGCGCTGGGCCCGGGTGCCGGCCGACCTCGAACAGGAGACGCCGCAGTCCACCTTGCGCGGGGAGCGCACGGCGGCCGCCGCTCTCATCGCCGTCGCCCTGGTGCCGCCCCTGCTCAAGTGGCTGGTCACCTCGGGGGGGCACTTGGCGACCAGTGACATCCCGGCCGTGTCCGTCGTCTCCCATGGGCTGGAGACCCTGGAGGCGAATGTGGCGATCGGGCTCGCCGCCGGGCTCCTGGCCGTCTCCGGCACCGCGTACTTCGCGTACCGGGAAGCCGGTCTGCGACTCGCCGCGGCCAGACGGATGCCGCGTCATCCGCTGTCGTTCATGGAGGATGCCCGATCGCTCAGTGTGCTCAGACGGGTAGGACCCGTCTACCAGTTCTGCCACGCGGAGTTCCAGGACCGCATCGTCACCGATGCCGGCGCGGCCGGCGGCGTGCCTCGGGCCGATGCGGTACGAGCGTGACCGCTCACGCCTGGTCGTTCAGCCACAAGCGGCCCTCCGCGCGCCGTCTTTCGACTTCCGCCGGGGCGACGAACCGAATCTCCATGGCGTTGTCCGTGGGAACCTCGATCAGCGTCCCCGGGGGCAGTATGGAGCAGCCGCCCGTGCCGCTGCACCCTTGCACGCACGTCTTCTTCAGGTGCCAGTCGGAGTTGTCGGGGGCCCACGTGAGAACCTCCCGCAGGGACCACTCACCGTCGTCCCTGTGAGGCAGGTGGACCGGGACGTCGCAGATGTTGATCGTGAAGCTGTTGTCGATGGCGATGTCCGTCATGTCGGCTGTCCTTTCGATTGGCGTATTCCGCACGCATATGCGGAACTTCGGCTCACGCTAGGGCCACCCTCGACCCCCCGCCACCGGAGTCCGACTGCCCGTCACCGGAACGGCTGCCGCCCCACCGCCTCGCGATATCGCTGCGCGCACAGCACGTCCACCTCCGCCGCGGCCGTGTGCGCCCGATGGATCTCCCCGCCGAACGCCCCGCTCCCGAGCAACGGCCACGCCTCCGAGAACCGGGCCTGCACCCGCGTGGCGACCCGCAGCCGTCCGTGTGGGTCCCAGCGGTCCGGAAGGGTGAATTCGCCCCGCGTTTCCGGGGTTTCCGAGAAGTCGGCCTGGAGCAGGGCCGTGAGGTACTCGTAGCTGTCGAAGGCCTCGGAGTACACGCGGTCGCTGTCGGCGGCCGGTTCGGCGAGGACGTCGCGGAGCCGGGCGCGCAGCCAGGTGCTGTGGGAGGTCCGGACGAGCGGCGGCGGGTCCACGAGGGCGTCGAACGGTTCGCCGTCGCCCAGCACACTTGCCGGGCGCAGGGCCAGGACGGCGGGCCTGGGTTCGCCGGACAGCACCCGGGAAGGGCCCGCCTCGGCCGCCGCCACGACCGGTTCCAGCAGGAGCCGGCCGAGGAGGTCGTCCCGGCCGGACAGCACGGCGGCGGCACCCGCCGCGTGCAGGGCCAGCAGGGCCGGGTAGAGACGCGGACCCCCGTCCCGCACGTTCAGCAACCGCTGCAACGCCCGCACCCACACCCGCCCGTGCACCCCCGCCTCGTCGTGGAAGACCCCCACGGCCAGCAGATGCAGCAGCGTGTCGCAGTCGCTCTCGTAGCGCTCCAGCAGCTCCCGGTACTCCGACGGGCCGGACGGCGTACCCGCGTCCGGCGGATAGCGGCCGGGGTCCGAGAGACGGGCCACGACCCGCACGGTCTCCGCGTCCACCAGTTCGTGCAGGTCGACGCGGAGCACCGGATCGGGCAGCGCGCGCTTGAGGCGGGCCACGGACAGTTCGCGGGTCGGCGGGGGGTCGGTGAGCCGGGCGAGGGACTCGACGCGGGCCAGGAGGCCGGGGAAGAGGTCCTTCGCGGTCAGGTCGGGGATCACCACCGCCTCGTGCCGGGCGACGAGTTCGGCGGCCCGGCCCCGCACGCCGTGCGGGGCGGACCAGAAGACGGGATAGCGGCGCGTGGCACGGCGTTCGAAGCAGGCGGCGAGCGCGTGGTCCCACTGGGCGGACCAGCCGCACACGATCAGCCCGTACTCGTCCAGGACCTGGTCCACCAGCCCGGCCCAGGCCTCGGGGTACTCCCCCAGCTCGTTCTCGGTGTTGCGGGCCTCCAGATCGGCGAGGTCGCCGTGCAGCTTGACGACGGTGGCCGGCGCGTGCGCGAGCGGGGTCATGCCGCGCAGGCTGTCCGGGCTGTGGATGACCTGCGGCTGCACCCCCTCCGCCTCCAGGGCCTGTTCGGTGAGCCGGTCGAAGTTGGTGGTCAGCACCACCCGTACCCAGCCCCGCGCCATCAGCCGGGCCACCGCGTGATGCGTCGCGCCGGGCCGTTTGAGCCCGTCCCGGCGGTCCTCGTCGTCCGCCTGGAAGTAGCCGCGCAGCAGCTCGTGCCGGGCCGCGGGGGTGTCGCCGAGCGCTTCCAGCAGTCCGGAGTAGCCGAGCGGTCCGCCGTCGCCGTGGCGGGCCCACCAGGCCTCGGGGTCGGCGGTGGCGAGGTCCTGGTCGGCGCCCCGGGCCACGGCGGCCCGGTGCACGAGGTCGCAGACGATCTCCCACCCGGTGGGCAGTCCGGCGTCCCGCGACACGCCGGCGCCGAGCAGGAGGGCGTACACACCGGGCCCGGCCTGCACGCACAGGGACAGCGACACCATGGGATCGAGACCGCGCACGGCCGCTGCGGCCGTCGGCCTGCCGGGGTCCGTCATGCTCTCACTGTGCTGCGGCGGCCGCCGTACCGCCTCCCGGCCCCACGGCCCGATACGCCCTGGTGCGGGCGGGTATGGCTGTGGGGACGGCATCCGCGTCGCGGCTCACAGAAAGTCACCCCCACATGACCACCCAGAACGCGATCAACTGGCCCGAGAAGTATCTGCCCGGCACCGGCGACAACTTCGTCTCCAACGAGGTGATCGTCCGGGGCGTCACCGCGGCCCAGGCCTGGCGGCCCCTCACCGACACCTCCGCCTGGGCGTCGTACAACGCCAACATCACCCACGTCACCTTCCCGGAGGGCGGCGGACCCGTGCTGAAGGACGGTGTCGTCTTCACCTTCGACCCCGTCGGCTTCCCGGCCGTCCGCACCCAGCACGCCCGCGTCGTGGAGTTCCAGGCGCCCTCCACGGGCGTCCCCGGCCGGGTGTCCTGGGTCGCGGACCAGGACGGCCCGCCCGAGGAGCGGCTGGAGGTGCTGCACGCCTGGCTGGTGGAGGACCTGCCCGGCGGACGGGTCCGTGTCCTCACGCAGGAGACCCAGATCGGCCCGATCGCGGCCGAACTGGCGCGGCAGTTCCCCAATCCGATGCTCAACGGCCACCAGGCCTGGCTGGACGGCCTGATCAGGGCCGCGGCCGGCGGGGCCGGCGTCTGACAACCGGGCGGCACGCCCCGGCCCCTGACGATACGGTCGTCTCATGAACGGTGATCTTCGAGCCTGGCGCCCGTGCCTGCTCGCCGGGGCGGTGTTCGCCGTCTGCATGGCCGGCACGACGCTGCCGACCCCCCTCTACGGCCTCTACCAGGAGAAGTTCGACTTCTCGGAGCTCACCGTCACCGTCGTGTACGCCGTCTACGCCGTCGGGGTCATCGGTGTGCTGCTGCTCGCGGGCAACGCCTCGGACGCCGTGGGCAGACGCCCGGTGCTGCTGTGGGGCCTGGGCTTCGCGGCGGCGAGCGCCGTCTGCTTCCTGAGCGCGAACGCCCTGGGCTGGCTGTACCTGGGCCGGCTGATGTCGGGCCTGTCGGCCGGTCTGTTCACCGGGGCGGCCTCGGCGTATGTGATGGAGCTGGCCCCGCGCGGCGGCTCCTCGCGTGCCACCTTCGTGGCGACCGCCGCCAACATGGGCGGGCTGGGCTGCGGTCCGCTGCTCGCCGGGGTGCTCTCGCAGTACGCCGACTGGCCGCTGTATCTGCCGTTCGCGGTGCATCTCACCCTGGTGGCCGTCTCGGCGCTCGTCCTGGTCCAACTGCCGGAGACCGTACGGGAGCGTCGCCCGCTGAGCACCGTACGGCCGCAGAAACCCGAGCTGCCGCCGCGCGTACGGCCCGTCTTCGCGCCGGCGGCGGTCGCCTCCTTCGTGGGCTTCGCCCTGTTCGGGGTGTTCACCTCGGTCAGCCCGTCCTTCCTCTCCCAGTCGCTGGACGTGCACAACCGCGCGGTGAGCGGACTGATCGTCGCCCTGGCCTTCTTCGCCTCGACGGCCGGGCAGTCGTTGGTCGGCAAGGTCGGGGTGAGCCGTTCGCTGCCGCTGGGCTGCGTCGCGCTCCTCGGCGGGCTGGCCCTGCTCGCCGCCGCGCTGTACTGGGACCTGCTGCCGCTGGTGGTGCTGAGCGCGCTCGTGGGCGGGGCCGGGCAGGGGATGTCGTTCCGCGGCTCGATGGCCGCCGTGGCCGAGGCGGCCGGGGCCGAGCGCCGGGCGGCCGTCATCTCGGCACTGTTCGTGGTGGCCTACACCGGCATCTCGGTACCGGTCATCGGCGTGGGCCTGCTCGTGGGGCCGATCGGCCTGGAGGGCGCGGGGCTCGTCTTCATCGGCTGCATGGCCCTGCTGGTGACGGGCGCGAGTGTCTATCTGCTGCGTCGCCCGGTACCGACGCCCGAGACGAGCGCGGCCCGCTAGGGGCTGCCGTCCGGATCACGTCGGCGTCGCGGGGTCCGACCTCACGGACAACCTCACAGACACCGAGTCGATCTCCGGCGGCCGCCCGCCCCGTGCCCCCGCGCCGCGGCGACGGCCGCCGGGCGCCTCGGCGTGCCGCCCGTGTGTGACACCCACGTGACCTTCTCCTCCGCAAGGCAGATACTGACCGGCAGGGCTCATCAGGAGGTACGCGTGAAGATGCTGATCAACGTCCCGGAGACCGTCGTCGCGGACGCGCTGCGCGGTATGGCCGCGGCTCATCCCGAGCTGACCGTGGACGTGGAGAACCGGGTGATCGTACGACGGGACGCCCCGGTGGCCGGGAAGGTCGCGCTGGTGTCCGGCGGCGGGTCGGGACACGAGCCGCTGCACGGCGGGTTCGTGGGTCCGGGCATGCTGTCGGCGGCCTGTCCGGGTGAGGTGTTCACCTCGCCGGTGCCGGACCAGATGGTACGCGCGGCGGCGGCCGTGGACAGCGGGGCCGGAGTGCTGTTCGTGGTGAAGAACTACACCGGAGACGTCCTCAACTTCGACATGGCGGCCGAACTCGCCGAGGACGAGGGCATCCGGATCGCCAAGGTCCTGGTCGACGACGACGTGGCGGTCGACGACAGCCTCTACACAGCCGGCCGGCGTGGTACGGGTGCCACGCTGTTCGTGGAGAAGATCGCGGGCGCCGCCGCCGAGGAGGGACAGCCCCTGGAGCGCGTGGAGTCGATCGCCCGGCAGGTGAACGAGCGCTCCCGCAGCTTCGGCGTCGCGCTGAGCGCGTGCAGCACGCCCGCCAAGGGCAGTCCCACCTTCGATCTCCCGCCCGGCGAGCTGGAGTTGGGTGTCGGCATCCACGGCGAACCGGGCCGGGAGCGGCGGGCGATGATGACCTCGGGCGAGATCGCCGACTTCGCGGTCCACGCGGTCCTGGAGGACCTCGACCCGCGCGGCCCGGTGCTGGCGCTGGTCAACGGCATGGGCGCGACACCGCTGTTGGAGCTGTACGGCTTCAACGCCGAGGTACAGCGCGTGCTCGGCGAGCGCGGTGTGGCCGTGGCCCGCACGCTGGTCGGGAACTATGTCACCTCCCTCGACATGGCGGGCGCCTCGGTGACGCTGTGCCAGATCGACGAGGAGATGCTGCGGCTGTGGGACGCGCCGGTGCGCACGGCCGGGCTGCGCTGGGGCATGTGAGACGGCCCGGCAACGTACCTACCACGCAAGGAGATCCAGTGCTCGACGCCGATTTCTTCCGCCGCTGGATGACGGCGACGGCCGCGTCCGTCGACCGGGAGGCGGAACGGCTCACGGAACTCGACTCCCCCATCGGGGACGCCGACCACGGCAGCAATCTGCAGCGCGGCTTCCGGGCGGTGGCCGCCGCCCTGGAGAAGGACCAGCCCGCCACTCCGGGCGCGGTGCTGACCCTCGCCGGGCGGCAGCTGATCTCCACGGTCGGCGGCGCCTCCGGTCCGCTGTACGGGACGCTGCTGCGGCGCACCGGCAAGGCGCTCGGGGACGTGGCGGAGGTCGGCGGGAAGGAGTTCGCCGACGCGCTGCGCGTGGGGGTCGAGGCGGTGATGACGCTCGGCGGAGCCGCGCCGGGCGACAAGACCATGATCGACGCGCTGGTGCCCGCGGTGGACGCGCTCGGCGACTCCTTCGCCGCCGCGCGCACGGCCGCCGAGGAGGGTGCCGTGGCGACGACGCCGCTCCAGGCCCGCAAGGGCCGGGCCAGCTACCTGGGCGCGCGCAGCATCGGTCATCAGGACCCTGGGGCGACCTCGGCGGCCCTGCTGATCGCCTCACTCGTGGAGGCCGCGGGTGAGTGACGTGAAGCTGGTCGGGATCGTGCTGGTGTCCCACAGCGCCCAGGTGGCCGCGTCCGTGGCCGACCTGGCGTCGGGGCTGTCCGGCGGCGGGACGGCCGTGCCCGTGGCTCCGGCGGGCGGCACCGAGGACGGCGGGCTCGGTACCAGCGCCGAGCTGATCGTCGCCGCGGCCGCCTCGGTGGACCGGGGCGCCGGGGTCGCCGTCCTCACCGACCTGGGCAGCGCGGTCCTCACGGTCAAGGCCCTGCTGGCCGAGGGGGACGAACTCCCGGACGGCACACGGCTGGTCGACGCCCCGTTCGTGGAGGGCGCGGTCGCGGCGGTGGTCACGGCCGGCACGGGAGCGGACCTGGACGCGGTGGCGGCCGCGGCCGCGGAGGCGTACGACTACCGCAAGGTGTGAGTCGGGGCGGCTGCGGCGGGGGTCTCGCGGGAGCCGGGGCGGCCGTGTCGGTGCTCAGTCACGGCTCGCGCCGACGAACCGCCGGGCCAGCCGCTCACCCAGTTCCTCGGCGGCCTCCGTGCTCTCGATGGGTGTCACCTCCGAGTCCTTGAAGACGATGTAGGTGACACCCGAGGGGGTGCCTCCGCCGTGCGGGTCGGGGTTGATACCGAGGGCCTCGGCGGTGGCGTAGGAGGCCTCGCCGATGAGGTCACCGGGACCCCTGTCGCCGATCACGGCGTACTGCACGCGGTCGCGGTAGATCACGGCCGCGACCGCGCCCCCGCCCACACCGGACTCCCGGTGGTCCCACACGGCGCTCGGCACGGGGACGACGATGTACGGCAGCCGCTCGGCGTCCAGCGGGCTTCCGTCGGACTGCGCGTAGACCGTGCCGACGGAGAAGTAGGGGTCGGTGCCGCTGTTGCAGCGGGGGGTGGGCCGCCCGTCGCAGTCGATGTCCAGGTCGGCCTCCCAGAACACGGCGTCCTCGGTGCCGCAGACCGGGACCGTGGCGGACCTGCCGCTGTCGGTGCGGTAGCGGCCGCGCGAGACGGGCGCGCAGTCGCGGACCTCCGCCAGCAGTTCGGCGGCGCTCACGCCCCCGTCGGAACGCGCCGCCGGAGGCCCGGACAGGCCCATGGACGCGGCGGCGGTTCCCGCGGTGGACTGCGTCACCGGAGCGAACAGGGCGGCACACGCCGCGGCCAGCGTCAGCGACTGGACACGCACGATAAGAGAGCCTCTCCTGGGCGGTCTGACGGACACTCGGCCCAATCTGGTGCCGTTCGCGCCGCACGGCCATTTCGAGGGGGCCGGAAGGGGGGCGCGCCGCCGGGAGTGCGGGCGGGAGGGCGCAAAGACCGGGGTCCGCCGCCCGCTTCCGGCTGCGGACCCCGGCCGTCGGCGCGGGGACCAGCGACGACAGCGGGCCGCGCCACAGGCCTGAACTCGCCTTCCTGTGAGGAGAGTTCGGCCGTGAGGTGGTTCAGCATACGTAATCCGCGGACCTGTTCGTCCAGACCCCCTCTTGATGTGATCGCGCCAGCGGGGCCATATTGGTCCGGACCATTGCCGCGTGCCGCCCCGGGAGGCAGAGCCGTGCGACGCGTTCCCGTTCCCGCCGCACTGCTGTGCGGCGCCCTGCTGCTGACGAGCGCGTGCGCGCGGGACGCCGGGGGCGAGCGGCCGCCCTCGCCCGGTGTGCCGACCGGCGTCACCGCGGAGGCCGGCAGCGCGACCAGCGTGCACGTGATGTGGAACCAGCTGACCGGGGAGCCGCCGGTCAGCGTCTACGAGGTCTACCGGGGCCGCGGCAAGGTCGCGGAGGTCCCGGCCGACCGGCACATGGTGGACGTCGTCCGGCTGCGGCCCGGCACCTCGTACGTCTTCACCGTGCGCGCCCGCGACCGCGACGGACGGCTCGGCCCGCCCAGCCGCCAGGTGCGCGCCACGACCCCGGCCGCCGACAACTCCGCGCCCTCCCGGCCGGGTTCGCCGCACGGCCGGGCCGTCGGCAGCCGCGCGGCCCAGCTGACGTGGTCGGCGGCCACGGACGACCGGAAGGTGGCGTCGTACGAGGTCTACCAGGGCGGTACGAAGATCCACAGCGTCGGCGGGGAGCAGACGGCCACCGTGGTCACCGGACTGCGGCCGGGCACCCGTTACTCCTTCACCGTCCGGGCCCGGGACGCGGCGGACAACCTCTCGCCCGCGAGCGGTGCCGTCCGGCTCACCACCGCGCCGGGCGACGGCCTGGGCGCGGCGACCGCCCCGGCGGACTTCCGCGCCGCCACCCACCGCGCCGGCGGGGCGTACTACATCGACCTGACCTGGATGCCGCCGCGCACCGACGGACTCGTCACCGAGTACCAGGTCCAGCTGGACGGCCGCGCGGCCACCTCACTGGTCTTCGGCGGACAGCCGCCGCGGGACCGGGCGTCGTACAGCTTCTACGCCGGCGAGGACGCGGGCGAGAGACGCCGGGTGCGGCTGCGGGCGCGGCTGCCCGACGGGACGTGGGGGGCGCTGTCTGCGGAGCGCACGGTGACGACCGGGGACGGCGGCTGACGCCGCGGGGGCGTGGTCCGGGCTGGACGGCCGGGCGCCGGGGCGGGACGGACGGCGGGGCCGGGGCGGACGTCGGACGGCTGACGGCTGACGGCTGACGGCTGACGGCTGACCGGGGCTCGTCTGTCGGCTGACGGGGCCTCGTCTGTCGGCTGATGGGGGCTCGTCTGTCGGCCGGACGAGGTAATCCGTCACCTGCCCGGGGGCGGCCGGGGTGCGGGGCGGCACGGGGGCGCGTTGGCTGCCCCTGAGGCAGCACGGGCGTTCCCTATCTCGGCGGCGCAAGGGATGTACCGCCAACCGTGCCCACGGAGGACAGTTCCATGCGCAACTCGACGCTCCTTCTGCGCGGCCTGACCGCGGCAGCCGCCGCCGCGCTGCCGCTCGCCCTCGCCGCGGCACCGGCCGAGGCCCGTGCGTCCGGCATCTCGGTGAGCACCAGCGGCTCCACGGTGTCGGTCACGACCAGTTCCTGCAGTCTGATCAACGGCAGTTGGGGCAATGCCTCCCTGCTGGTCGGCAGCCAGGCCAACTTCGCCCAGGGCCGCCAGGTGGCCCTGACGGGCACACCCACGCTCCAGTCCGGCGCGTGGTCGAACGTCAGCCCCGGCACCTACACGGTCGTCGTGGTCTGCTCCAGCGGGATCACCGCGGGCACCCAGTCGGTGATCGTGTCGTCCGGTTCCACCCCCACCCTCTCCACCACGGTCACCCCCTCGCCCTCACGTGGCGTGATGGGCGGCCTGGGTGGCGGTACGAAGGACTACGGCACTCTCACCCTGGTCGGCGGCGGCGCGCTGGTCGCGGCGGGGGTGGGGGCCACGGCGTGGTTCCTGCGCCGGAAGTCGAAGCCGTACCGGCTGTGACCGCGGTGTTCAGTCGCCGTCCGGGAGATCGGCGAGTTCCTCCACCGCCTGGCTGAGCCAGCGCGTCCAGAAGGTCTCCAGCTCGATGCCCGCCCGCAGCACCAGATGCTGGATGCGGTCCCGGTCGCTGTCCCTGCCGGGCGGGAAGTCCCGCTTCTCGATCTCCTCGTACTCGGCCAACTGCCGCCGGTGGAGGTCGAGATGGCGGCGCAGGTCGGCCTCGATGCCCTCGGTGCCGACCACGGCTGCGGCCCGCAGCCTCAGCAGCAGCACATCACGCTGCGGCTTGGGCTCCTGGGCCGCGGCCGTCCAGCGCGCCAGCTCGGTGCGGCCCGCGGGCAGAACCTCGTAGCTCTTCTTCTGCCCACGGGCCGGCTGGGCGCTCGGCAGGGCCCGGATGTAGCCCTCGGCCTCCAGTTTTCCCAGCTCGCGATAGATCTGCTGGTGCGTCGCCGACCAGAAGTAGCCGATCGACCGGTCGAAACGACGGGTCAGCTCCAGCCCCGAGGACGGCTTTTCCACCAGGGCGGTCAGGATCGCGTGCGGGAGTGACATGGGCTCATCCTAGGGACGCCCCTCACAGGGCTGCCGCGACCTCCGTGCCCTGCTTGATCGCACGCTTGGCGTCCAGCTCCGCGGCCACGTCCGCGCCGCCGACCAGGTGCGCGCTGCGGCCGGCCGCGATCAGCGCGTCGTACAGCTCGCGGTGCGGCTCCTGCCCGGTGCACAGCACGACGGTGTCGACCGCCAGGACCGTGCTCTCCTCGGCGACCGTGATGTGCAGTCCGGCGTCGTCGATACGGTCGTAGCGCACGCCCGGCACCATGGTCACACCGCGGTGCTTGAGCTCGGCGCGGTGGATCCAGCCGGTCGTCTTGCCGAGGCCCGCGCCGACCTTGGTGGTCCTGCGCTGGAGCAGGTGGACCTGGCGCGGCGGTTCGGGCCGCTCGGGGGCGGCGAGACCGCCGGGCGCCTGGTAGTCCATGTCGACGCCCCACTGACGGAAGTACGTCCGCGGGTCCTCGTTCGCCTTGTCGCCGCCGTCGGTGAGGAACTCGGCCACGTCGAAGCCGATACCGCCCGCGCCGAGCACCGCCACGCGGTCGCCGACCGGGGCGCCGTCGCGCAGCACGTCCAGGTAGCCGACGACGCTCGGGTGGTCGACGCCCGGGATGTCGGGGGTGCGCGGGGTGACGCCGGTGGCGACGACGACCTCGTCGTAGCCGTCCAGGTCCGCCGCGGCGACCCGGGTGTCGAGGCGCACGTCGACGCCGTGGGCGTCGAGCTGGTGGCGGAAGTAGCGCAGGGTCTCGTCGAACTCCTGCTTGCCGGGGACCTTGCGGGCCACGTTGAGCTGGCCGCCGATCTCGCTCGCCGCGTCGAACAGGGTGACGTCGTGGCCGCGTTCGGCGGCGGTCACCGCGCAGGCGAGGCCGGCCGGTCCGGCGCCCACGACGGCGACGCGCTTGCGCAGCCGGGTCGGGGACAGCACCAGCTCGGTCTCGTGGCAGGCGCGCGGGTTGACCAGACAGGAGGTGATCTTCAGGCTGAACGTGTGGTCCAGGCAGGCCTGGTTGCAGCCGATGCAGGTGTTGATGGCCTCGGCGCGGCCCTCGGCGGCCTTGTTCACGAACGCGGCGTCGGCCAGCATCGGGCGGGCCATCGACACCATGTCCGCGGTCCCGTCGGCGATCAACTGCTCCGCCAGCTCGGGGGTGTTGATGCGGTTGGTGGTGACCAGCGGGATGCTCACCTCGCCCATCAGGCGCTTGGTGACCCAGGTGTAGGCGCCGCGCGGCACGGAGGTGGCGATGGTGGGAATGCGGGCCTCGTGCCAGCCGATGCCGGTGTTGATGATCGTCGCGCCGGCCGCCTCGATCGCCTTGGCGAGGGTGATCACCTCGTCGAGGGTGGAGCCGCCGGGAACCAGGTCGAGCATGGACAGCCGGTAGATGAGGATGAAGTCCTCGCCGACCGCCTCGCGCACCCGCCGCACGATCTCCACCGGGAAGCGCATCCGGTTCTCGTACGAGCCGCCCCAGCGGTCGGTGCGGTGGTTGGTCCGCGCGGCGATGAACTCGTTGATCAGGTAGCCCTCGGAGCCCATGATCTCCACGCCGTCGTAGCCGGCCCGGCGGGCGAGGCGGGCGGCGTCGGCGTAGTCGTCGATGGTCCGCTCGACCTCGGCGTCCGTCAGCTCGCGCGGCGGGAAGGGGCTGATCGGCGCCTGGAGGGGGCTCGGGCCGACCAGCTCCTGGTGGTAGGCGTACCGGCCGAAGTGCAGGATCTGCATCGCGATGCGGCCGCCCTCGCGGTGCACCGCGTCGGTGATCTCCCGGTGCTGCTCGGCCTCCGCCTCGGTGGTCATCTTGGCGCCGCCGGGGTAGGGCCGGCCCTCGTCGTTGGGCGCGATGCCGCCGGTGACGATGAGGCCGACACCGCCGCGGGCGCGCTCGGCGTAGAAGGCCGCCATGCGCTCGAAGCCGCGCTCCGCCTCCTCCAGGCCGACATGCATCGAGCCCATCAGGACCCGGTTGGGCAGCGTGGTGAAGCCCAGGTCGAGCGGGCTCAGCAGGTGGGGGTATCGGCTCATCGGGCCCTCCGTGCGCGGTGTGGTGCCTCTGTTGTAGAGGACCGCGCACGGATTATGCAACTAGTTGCAGAACGAGGTGGAGGGCGTGTGGCCGAGGTCACCGGCTTTCCAGCAGGACGTGCATCTCCCGCTCCTGGTCGCCCGAGGTGGTGGCCAGGTCCCGCACGCTGAACAGCGGGTCCAGCGTGGTGCGCAGCCGGTTGATCGCCCAGTAGCCGCCCTGGGCGTCGACCTCGACGCTCGCGGCCAGCCGTGCGGGCGGCGGGCACTGGTGGGCCTCGGTCACCTCGAAGGTGCCGAGCCAGACCATCGGACGGGTCTCGTGCAGCTGCTGGGGCACGTCGTCGCTGCCTCGGTCCGACTCGAAGCAGGCGCACAGTGCGTCGAAGACGATCCTCGCGTCCTCCTTGCTGCATCCGCTGATCTCGACGGAGACGGACTCCTCGTGCGGTCGCTCGCGGTCCATCGTGATCGCTCCTCTCGTGCGGGGCCCGGTTCCGCGCGGGTTTCCGGAGAAAGGGGCCACATGCCAAGAAAAGCACCGATTTCTTGGCTGGGCACCAGAGCGAGCGGGGTTCTGTGCGCATCGGATACCGCCCGGCTCGTGTCGCCTTGCGGGTGCGAGTGCGTCGTGGTCTCTCGCGCCGTTCCCCGCGCCCCCTGAGGGCGTTGCCGGTCAGCCGCTCAGAGGGGTTCTCGCGGGAGAGGGTGCCGGGGCGCCTGTGGCCCCTTGCGGGTGCGGGTGCGTCGTGGATTCTCGCGCCGTTCCCCGCGCCCCCATGCCCACAGATGAAGACGGCGGGGCGGCCGAGTCCGCGCGGTGCGAGCGCGACCTCACCGATCGGCCCTCCGGTGCCCCGCGATGCCACGACCCGCCGAACGCGCGTGAACGGACCCGGCGAACTCGTGACACGGAGTCCCGGCTCGTCACCCTCCGCGCACGGCACCTGTGTCGACCGGCGGTCCGGCGACAACGTTCTCCCAGGTCAACGCCTACAAAGGCGTGCCGCTCACCGCCGCGCCCGCCGTCTCACCCGTCTCTGGCCCCCCACCCGTGCCGGTCCCGTCCCGAAGGTCCCGATACGCCCCGGACAGCCCCGTCCCGTCGTTTCATCGGGACGAGACCACCCGCCCTGAGGGATGGTGGAGACGGGCGGGGTGGCGTATGAGAGATGGTTGAGCGTGGTACGGCATGGGGAGTCGGCACGGGGGACCGCGTGCCGGGAGGACGGGTGAAGGCGGTGCGTGCGATGGGTGCAGCCGGGCCTCCTGTGACAGCGGGCGGTGAGCCGGTGCGCGGGCCCTCGCGGCCCAGTGGGCTGCTGGACGTCATCGGAGTGGCCTCGATCGTGCTGGACGACGAGGGCCGGATCGTGCTGTGGAGCCCACAGGCCGAGGAACTGTTCGGATACTCGGCCGAGGAGGCGCTCGGCCGGTACGCGGCGCAGATCATGGTGCACGAGCAGCACATGGAGCTCGTCATCAAACTGTTCGCCGACGTGCTGGCCACCGGCGAGGGCTGGGCGGGCGCCTTCCCCGTGCGGCACAAGGACGGCTCCACCCGGCTGGTCGAGTTCCGGAACATGCGCCTGCTCGACGACCGCGGCGACGCCTACGCCCTCGGCCTGGCCGCCGATCAGACGACGGTGCGCCGGCTGGAGCGGGACGTCGCGCTGTCCGACCGCATGGTCGCCCAGTCCCCGATCGGTCTGGCCGTACTGGACACGACCCTGCGCTACGTCTCCGTCAATCCGGCGCTCGAACGCATCGACGGCGTCCCGGCCGCCGAACACCTGGGCCGCACCACCGGCGAGGTACTCCCCCGCCTGGACGTGAACGGGCTCCAGACCGCCGCCCGCGAGGTGCTGGCCACCGGACGCCCCGTGGTGGGCCGCTCGGTCGTCGGACGCATCCCCGCGGACCCGGACCAGGACCACGCCCTGTCCGTGTCGCTGTACCGGCTGGAGGACTCCCTGGGCACGGTCCTGGGCGTCGCCGTGTCGGTCGTGGACGTCACCGAGCAGTACCGGGCGGGCATCGAGGCCGAGGCCGCCCGGCGCCGGCTGGCCCTCATCGCGGACGCCTCCGCCCGGATCGGCACCACCCTGGACCTGGACCGCACCGCCGGTGAGCTGGCGGACGTGGCGGTGCCGGAACTGGCCGACGTCGCCGCCGTGGACCTGCTGGAGGCGGTCTTCACCGGACGCCGCACCAGTCTCGGCCCGGCCCAGGCCGCCGTGATCCGGGCTCTGGCCGTGCGCGCCGACCGCTCACCGCTGGCGCTGGAGGCGGCCGACCCGGCCGGACAGATCACTCGCTACGGCCCCGACCGGCTGATCACCGAGTGTGTGCGCACGGGCCGCCCGATGCTGCTGCCGCACGTCGCGGAGGCCGATCTGCCGCGGATCGCGCGCTCCGGCGAGTCGGCCGGGCTGCTGGGCCGCGCGGGCGTCCACTCGTACCTCGCGGTGCCCCTGATCGCCCGGGGCGAGGTGCTGGGCGCGCTGGACCTCAAGCGCACCCGCAACCCACTGCCGTTCACCGACGACGACGTGCTGCTCGCGCGGGAGCTCGCGGCCCGCGCGGCCGTGCAGATCGACAACGCGCGCTGGTACCAGAACGCCCGCGACACCGCGCTCACCCTCCAGCGCAGCCTGCTGCCCAGCCACCCGTCCGTGACCGGCGGCCTCCAGGTCGCCTCGCGCTACCAGCCCGCGGGAGCCACCACCGAGGTCGGCGGCGACTGGTTCGACGTCATCCCGCTGGACGGCGGCAAGACCGCGCTGGTGGTGGGCGATGTGATGGGCAGCGGTATCTCGGCGGCCGCGACGATGGGCCGGCTGCGCACCGCCACCACCACCCTCGCCTCGCTCGACCTGGACCCCGCGCTGCTGCTGGAACACCTCGACCGGATCACCGAGGACCTGGACCAGGCCATCGCCACCTGCCTGTACGCCGTCCACGACCCGGCGCTCGGACAGTGCAGGATCGCCAACGCGGGCCATCTGCCGCCCGCCCTGATCCGCGTCGGCCAGGACCCCCAGCTGCTCGACCTGCCCACCGGGGCGCCGCTGGGCGTGGGCGGAGTGGCGTTCACGACGACCGCGTTCGACTTCCGGCCGGGCGACGAGCTGGTCCTGTACACGGACGGGCTGGTGGAGACCCGCCGCCACTCCCTGGACGAGCGCCTCGACACCCTGCTCGACCTGCTGCGCGGCCCCGTGCGGCCGCTGGACGAGGTCTGCGACCTGCTCGTGCACACCCTGCACCATCCGGACAACCACGACGACGTGGCCCTGCTCATCGCCCGCGTACGCGACATGGACTGAACGGGCCGGGCGGTCTCAGCTCCCGTCCGGCAGGCTCCCCGGCTCGTCCCCGTACGGCACCGGACGGCCGGTGAACGCGTCCAGCAGCACCCGGTCGCCGACCGGCCCGGCGAGCTTCACCGTCACCTCGGTGAGCTTGAGGTCGGCGGTGCAGGGCCCGTCGCCCGGATCGCGGATCCACCCCGACAGCACGACCGAACCGTCGGTCTCCAGCACCTCGGCGGCGGGCCCGTCGTCGCAGGAACCGTGACCGGCCAGGACGGTGACGGACCGGCCGTCCCGCGACGTCCGCATCAGTTGCTGGAGCGGCCACAGCTCGTTGCTCGGCGTGTCCGCCGCAGGCCCGATCGGCGGCTCGGGCTGCTCGGAGGGGTTCAGGGCGACGCGCTTCAGGGGCGTGTCGTAACCGTCGAGGGTGAACAGCCAGGCCGGGACCGTCGCAGGGCCTCGGCTGGTGACCATCTTCATCGTGCCGAGCCGCGCCCCGGTCACCACGAGCTCCGGGCCGCCCCCGCTGTCGCGGTCCAGCTTCGCCAGCGTCTCGCGCGCGTCCATCATCGGCAGGGTCAGCGAGCGACCGTCGTCCCAGGCAACCTCACCCTTGTCGGCGTCCGAGGCGGGCAGGTCGCCGCGCAGGCCGAAGTTCCGCATGAGGTACGCCTCCTTGTCGGAGCCGCTGCGGAAGGCGTGCTCGGGCAGTTGGACCACGTCCGCCATCGGGTAGAAGCCCCGCCGGTACACGTCCGCCGCCCTGGAGCCGTCCCACGCCTCGGCGACCCGCCGGGCACGCTCCCGCGTCTCGTCGGTCCGGTCGCCGTCCGTGATGCGGGTCCCGCCGTCGGACCGCTGCTCGCCGCAGCCGGTGACGGCACCAGCCGCCAATACGGCGATGACACAGAGAAGTCGGACTGGGCGCATGCGCATGGGTTCTCCCTGGGACCGTGAGGTGGTGCTCCTTCGACGCACGGACGCCGCGCGGCGTTCACGACCACGGACAGAAAGCCGGCGAACGCTCGACAGGCAGACGGACTCCCGGCACACGGAGTCCCGGCGAACACCCGACCGGCGCCCCGCATGCCCCCAGGCCCGCAGCGAAGACGGACTCCCCGCACACGGAGTCCCAGCGAACGCCCAACCGGCACGCCGACTCCCGGCACATCGACTCCCGGCAGACGCCCGACCCGGCAGGCGAAATGCCGGCAGACGCCCGGCCGTCGGACAGCCTCCCCGCACACGAAATCCCGGCGGACGCTCAACCCGCACACCGGACACCCGGCGATCAGGAAACCGGTTGTCCCCGGCGCCCAAGGCCCCCTACGGTGGCGGTACTTCAACGAGACGCTCTCCAGAAGTACGCCGCAGTGCGGGAGCGTCACACCTCGCCGAGGTGCCGGAGGGGCGGCAAGTCACTTTGCCGACCCTTCCATCGGAGGAATCCCCTCATGCACATCGGCATCGGCCTGCCCATCGCCGACCCCGCCGCCCTGCCCGACTGGGCCCGGCGCGCCGACAGCGGCCCCTTCAGCACGCTCGGCCTGCTCGACCGCCTCGTGTACGACAACCCCGAACCGCTGGTCGCCCTCGCCGTGCTGGCCGGCGCCACGACCCGGATCCGCGTCCAGACCGAGGTGCTGCTCGCACCCCTGCGCGACACCGCGCTGCTCGCCAAGCAGGCCGCCACGCTGGACCGGATGACCGGCGGGCGGCTGGTCCTGGGCATCGGCGTCGGCGGCCGCGAGGACGACCACCGCGCCACCGGCACCGACCCGCGCACCCGCGGCAGGCGCCTCGACGGCCAGATGGAGGTGCTGCGCCGTCTGTGGGCGGGTGAGCCCTACGGCGACGGCGCCGGCCCGATCGGCCCGGCTCCCGCGCGCCCCGGCGGCCCCGAGGTCCTCTTCGGCGGCTTCCAGCCCGCCGCACTCGAACGCGTCGCGCGCTGGGGCGACGGCTTCCTCGCCGCCGCGCCGCCGTCCTGGGCGGGCAGACTGTTCGACACCGTCCGTACGTTCTGGAAGGAGTACGGCCGGGACGGCGCGCCCCGGATCGTCGCGCAGGTCAACGTCGCCCTCGGCCCGGACACGGTGGTCGAGGACGCCCGCCGCGCGATGCACGCCTACTACGCCTTCACCGGCATGCCCGACCGGATGGCCGCCGGGCTGCTGACCACCCCGGCGGAGGTCCGTGCGGCGCTGGACGCCTTCGCGGATCTCGGCGCCGACGAGGTGATGTGCTACTGCTACGGCCGCGACGCGGCCCAGGTCGACCGCCTCGCCGACCTGGTGTGAGCCGCCGTCACCCGGCCCACGTGCCGATGACCACCTGGGCGTAGAGCTCCTCGTCCACGGCCACCCGGGTGGCCAGCCCCGCGGCGGTGAAGGCATCCCTCGCCGCGGGGGCCTGCCGCTCGCTGGTCTCGATCAGCAGGCGGCCCCCGGGGGCCAGCCAGCCGGGCGCCCCGGCGGCGACGCGGCGCAGCACGTCCAGCCCGTCGGCGCCGCCGTCGAGGGCGACGAGAGGCTCGTGGTCACGGGCCTCGGCGGGCAGCAGGCCGACCTCACCGGTGGGGACGTAGGGCACGTTCGCCGCCAGGATGTCGATCCGGCCGCGCAGTTCGCCGGGCAGCGCCTCGAACAGGTCGCCCTGATGGACGCGGCCGCCCGCGGCGGCGGTGTTGCGGGCTGCGCAAGCCACGGCGGCCGGGTCGATGTCGGCGGCGTGCAGCTCGACCGGGCCCAGGGCCGCCGCGAGGGCGGCGCCGACCGCGCCCGAGCCGCAGCACAGGTCCACCACGACGCGGGCGGCGGGCCTCTCGGCGAGGGCCTGGCGGACCAGGAACTCGGTGCGGCGGCGCGGCACGAAGACACCGGGCTCGACGATGATCCGCCCACCCGCGAACTCGGCCCAGCCGAGGACGAGTTCGAGGGGCAGCCCGGCAACGCGCCGGTCGGCCATCCCGGCGGCCTCCTGCGGGGTGCGGGCGGTGGCGAGGATCAGCTCGGCCTCGTCCTCGGCGAAGACACAGCCCGCGGCACGCAGGGCGGCGACGAGGTCGGGGCGGGACGCGGGTTCGGAGAGAGAGGAAGTCATGGAAGTGTCCACCCTAGCCCAGTGATCACACGGCCACGGCCTCCTCGACCTCCTCCTCCGCGGCCTCCCGCACCGCCTTCGGTTCCGGCACGGCACCGGACACGGAGGTGGGCGCGGTGGAGCGTTCGTGCCGCCCCGCCATGGCGGTGAGCGCGAGGCCCGCCGGCAGCCAGGCCGCCGGCGTCCCCACGCCGCGGCCCAGCCCGTCGCCGTCGAGGTACAGCAGCCCGCGCAGGCCCTCCACGAACCCGGCGCCGTTCCAGAAGGCGCGCAGGCCGCCGAAGAAGCCGTTCCGCAGCTCGGGGCGGAACAACCCGCCGGAACTGGTGACCGCACCGGGCCAGGCCGGCGCACCGACGGCCCGCCCCGCCCCTTGACGACCGTCCCCGCCGCACACGTCTACGCCACCACCCCCACGGCCCGCCCCTGCGGCGCCCTGGCCGCCAGGAACGACGTCCGCGTGCGGAGGCGGAAGCCGAGGGACTCGTAGAGGCGGACGGCGTTCGTGTTGCTCGCGCTGGCGTGCAGGAAGGGCGTCTCGCCGCGCTCCCGGATGCCGTGGGCTACGGCCAGGACCAGCCGGCCGGCGAGCCCCTCGCCCCGCGCGGCCGGGTCGGTGCACACGGCGCTGATCTCGGTCCAGCCCGGCGGATGGAGGCGTTCCCCAGCCATGGCGATCAGCGCGCCGCCCCGGCGGATGCCCAGGTAGGTGCCCATGTCGATGGTGCGCGGCAGGAAGGGGCCCGGCCGGGTGCGCTCGACCAGATCGAGCATCTCCGGGACGTCGGCGTGCCCCAGGACCACGGCCTCCGGGTCGGGCGCGGCGGCCAGGCCGTCGTCCACCAGCTGCACCCCGTCCATCTCGAAGGTGATCTCCCAGTCGGCCGGCACCTGCCCCCGGAAGGCCGGCAGCGGCACCTCGGCACCGGGCCCGGCGAGCTCCGCCAGGTCGGCCCAGTCCCGGGCGTCCGGGTCGTCGGGCAGGGCCAGCCAGGGCGACACGTCCAGCGGGTAGCGCAGCACCCGGCCGCGCCGCTCGGCGAATCGGGCGTGGGGGCCGGTCAGGGAGGCATGGGCCGGGTTGTCCAGGACGTGTGCGCTCATGCCGGATCCAATCCCGTGCCGCCGGAACCGTATTCCCGCGGCCCGCCCCGTTCATACGGCTTTAATGATCGGAGGCCGAAGCCACGTCACGGTGCACGTACGGTTGAATGTGCAAGCAACACGAATGCGTCATCTCGTAGGCAGGCAACCCCTCCATGAACGTCACCCGAGGCTTCTCCGGGCGGCCGCGCGTCGACCGCCCCGGGCTACCGCCAGGCCAGTACGACGCGGGCGACGACTGGCCCGTGCTGTCCGCCGAGGTCACTCCCGACCTCACGCCCGCGGACTGGTCCTTCCGGGTCGACGGCCTGGTCGAGCGGCCGCGGAGCTGGGACTGGGACGCGGCGCACGCGCTGTCCCCTTCGGTGTACGAGGGCGACATCCACTGCGTGACGAGCTGGTCGAAGTTCGGTGTGCGCTTCGGCGGGGTGTCCCTCGACACCTTCCTGACGGCGGCGGGCCCGCTGCCCTCCGCCACCCACGCCGTGGCCTGGTCGCACACCGGCTACACCACCAACCTGCCGCTCACCGACCTGACCGGCGGCAGGGCGTGGATCGCCTGGGAGTTCGACGGCAAGCCGCTCACCCCGGAGCACGGCGGCCCGGCCCGGCTGCTGGTACCGCACCTGTACTTCTGGAAGAGCGCCAAGTGGATCGCGGGTGTGCGCCTGCTCGACCACGACGAGCCCGGCTTCTGGGAGCAGAACGGCTACCACAAGCGCGGCAACCCGTGGGAAGAGCAGAGGTTCACCGGTGACTGACACGACCTTCGCGCCCCCGGCCCGGTTCGCGATCCCCGGCCGGATCTCCGTGCCCACGCATGTGGCCACGGTCTGGCAGAGCGCGACGATCACCGAGATCCGCCGTGAGACCCCGCGCGCGGCCACCTTCCGCTTCGCCGTGCCGTCCTGGGCGGGCCATGTGCCCGGCCAGCACCTCCAGCTGCGGCTGACCGCGCCCGACGGGTACACCGCCCAGCGCCACTACTCCCTCGCCTCCGCGCCGGACGGCTCCGGGCACATCGAGCTGACCCTGGACCATGTCGAGGGCGGCGAGGTCTCGGGCTGGTTCCACACCGAGGCCCGGCCCGGTGACACCGTCGAGGTGCGCGGCCCGCACAGCGGCTTCTTCGCCTGGCCCGGCGACCGGCCCGCGCTGCTCATCGGCGCCGGTTCCGGAGTCGTCCCGCTGATGTCGATGGTCCGCCACCACCGCGCGCTGGGCCTCACCGTGCCGCTGCGGCTGGTGGTGTCCGCGCGCGGCCCCGAGGACCTGATCTACGCCGACGAGTACGGCTCCGAGACCACGCCGGTGTTCACCCGCCGCGCGCCCGAGGGCGTGCCTGTGGGCCGGCTGACCGGTGCGCATCTGGCGGGGCCCCTGGCCGAACCGCCGGCCGGGGGCTGGGAGGCGTACATCTGCGGCTCGGACTCCTTCGCCGAGCACGCCTCCCGGCTGCTCGTCGCGGCGGGCCAGCCGGTGGACCGTATCCGTATCGAGCGCTTCGGCTGACCCGTGCGGCCGCCCGGCCGCACGGGACGTCCGAAATCCGACTACTCAACTTCCGGCCGTCCTCGGCCCGCATCCCGGTACTTCGGTGAACGATGTGCGTTGTCCGGGTACTTGAGGGATGAGGGCACTCCACGCGCCGAGGCGAGGAGGTCGGTGTGCGAACCGGGTTGCGAGAGTGGCAATTGCGGCCGAACCGGTTGCGCCGCCGCTCGGACGTCGTCGAGGCGTGGACGGTGATGGCCGCGGCCGTGCTGCTGGTCCTGGGCGCGCCCCTGGCCGGGCTGGTGGCGGGCCGGCTGGCCTACGACGGGGCCGCTTCCGCCGCGCGGGCGCTGCGCGCGGAGCGGCATCCGGTACGGGCCGAGGTGCTCGGGGACATGCCGCCGCCGCTGCCCGCGCTGCAGGGCGGCCGTCCGGTCACCCAGCACGCCACGGTGCGCTGGAGCGAGCCGGAGGGCACCGAGCGCACCACGCGGGCCGCGGTTCCGGCCGACGCCCGGCGCGGTGACGTGATCGAGCTGTGGCTGGACTCCCGCGACCGGGTCGTCGCGCCGCCGCCGGACGCCTCCTCGGTGTGGCAGCACACCTTCGCGATGGGCATCTGCGGCGCGGGAGGCACGGCGGGCCCGACCCTCGTCGCCCACACCCTGTTCCGCCGCGCGGCCGCCCGGCGCCGGCTGGCCGAGTGGGGGCGTGACTGGGCGCGCGTCGAGCCTCGGTGGACGGGCCGCGGCGGCTGAGGCGAGGACGGACGAGGGGACGAACGGCGCGGGCCTGCGGCGGGACGGACACGGGGCCTGGTCCCTGTGCACGTTCCCACGTACGGTGTGGTCGATCATCCGCGTCCCTGCCGAAGGCGGTCCCGCATGGCCCTGTTCGATCTCCCCCTCGACGAACTCCGCGAGTACCACAGCGCGTCCGCCGCCCCGGAGGACTTCGACTCGTTCTGGGCCAGGACCCTTCAGGAGGCGCGCGGGTTCGACCTGGACGCCCGGTTCGAGCCGGTCGACGCCGGGCTGTCCACGGTGCGGGTGTACGACGTGACGTTCGCCGGGTTCGGCGGCCACCCGGTGAAGGGCTGGCTGCGGCTGCCGGCGGACGCGACCGGACCGCTGCCGCTGATCGTGGAGTTCGTCGGCTACGGCGGCGGGCGCGGGCTGCCCCACGAGAACCTGCTGTGGGCGTCCAGCGGCCGGGCGCACTTCACGATGGACACCCGGGGCCAGGGCAGCGCCTGGGGCGGGGGCGGCGACACCGCCGACCCGGTGGGCGGTGCGCCCGCGTACCCGGGCTTCATGACGCGGGGCATGGACGCCCCCGAGAACTACTACTACCGCCGGGTGTTCACCGACGCCGTGCGCGCGGTGGAGGCGGCCCGCTCGCACCCCCTGACTGACGCCTCGCGGACCGTGGCGCTCGGCGCGAGCCAGGGCGGCGGCATCACGCTCGCCGTCGGGGGCCTGGTGCCCGACCTGGTGGCGGTCGCGCCGGACGTGCCGTTCCTGTGCGACTTCCCGCGCGCCACGACGCTGACGGACCGGCACCCGTACCGTGAGGTCGGCCTGTACCTCAAGACGCACCGCGGCCGCACCGAGGACGCGCTGCGCACGCTGTCCTACTTCGACGGCGTCCACTTCGCCGCCCGCGGCAGGGCGCCCGCCCTGTTCTCCGCGGCCCTGGAGGACCAGACCTGCCCGCCGTCGACGGTGTTCGCCGCGTTCAACGCCTGGGGCGGCACCGACAAGGCCATCGAGGTGTACGACTTCAACGACCATGAGGGCGGCGGCCCGTACCACGACGCGGCCAAGCTGCGCTGGGTGCGGACGTACGTCTGACGGCCGTATGACGGCGGTCGGACGTACGCCTGACGGCCGCATGACGGCGGCATGACGGCCGACCGTGCGCATGTGAGCGGTTGCCGGACGGCCGCGCGCCGGGAGGACCCTCGTGCGGGCTTGCGGACCCGGAGGCCGGGGTCTCACTGGGCTATGTGATGAACCGCATGGGCACCCGCCTCGCCGACGATCCGCGTAAATCCGCCCTGGTGGAGGCCCTTTACACCGCGCTGTGAGGGCCGCGCGAGGCATACGGTTTCGGACGAACCATCAGACCGCTCTTCCCTATTGGTTTAGACCAATGCTAGATCTGGTGGCGCAATGAGCCCGCACGGCTACGGCACGTCACCAACAGGAGGCGCGGCATGGCCCGCACCACCCCGCAAGACCAAGATCCTCTTCCCTCGGCAGGAGTCGACGCAGAACATCCTCTCTACCGGCGGATCGCCGCGGAACTGCTCGGCGAGCTGCGCGACGGCACCATCCCGCCGGGTGAACGCCTGCCCGGAGAAAGGCGGTTGGCGGAGCACTTCGGCGTCAGCCGGGAGACCGTACGGCAGGCGCTGGAGGTACTGCGGCGCGACGGAGGTCTCCACCGACCGGCGCGGCAGCCACGCCGTCCTGCCCGTCGCGCCGGTCGAACCGCCGTCGGCGCTGGCCTTCCCGGTCGGCTCCCGCGGCCCGGGGGACCTCGACCGGGCCACCGTCACCTGGGAGACCCCGCCGCCGGAACACGCCGAGGCCCTGGGACTCGCCCCACGGCGGCCGACGCTGGTCCACCGCTACGAGTCGGCCACCGCCGACGGACACGGGCGCCGCACCGCCGTGTCGTCCTTCTCGGCGGTGGCGCTCGCCGAGGTCGAGGAGCTGGCCCGCTACCGCTACCGCGCGGACGGCACCGCCTCGGCCCAACTGCGCCGCGCCTACGACTGGATGCGCCGGGCCGGACTGACCCTGCACCACCGCGACAGCATCACGCCTCTGCCGGACACGCCGTCGGTCCGGGTGACGCGGCTGGTGCACGACCAGTTCGCGCGGCCGCTGGAGATCACCGACCTGCTGGTGGACGCCCGACAGGACGCCCTGGTCTACGAGTTCACCGTTCCCGCGGCCGGCTGAGCCCCGGCCGCGGGACGCCGGGCGAGCACCGCCCGGACCCGGGGGCTGCCGTCGCGGCGCCGCCCGAACTCGTCGAGCGCCCGCAACTCGACCAGGAATCCGGCCCGTTCCAGTTCGCTCGTCACGTCGGCGAGCCGGAAGGTCCGGTAGTACATCACGAACGGCGGCCGCCACAGGGCGTTGCGCACCCGCATCACGACGTCGAAGCCCAGCAGCATCCAGTACGCGGCCGAGAGCGGGCGGGGCGGGGCGACCAGGGGGAAGGCGAAGCACCCGCCCGGCCGCAGCGCGGCGTGCACCCCGGCGAAGAGGCCGGGCAGCTCGCGGGGCAGGAAGTGCCCGAACGCCCCGAAGCTGACCACCAGGTCGAAGGCGTCCCGGCCGAAGGGCAGGGCCCGCGCGTCGGCGCGGACCCAGGCGAGCCGGGGCGCGGGCGCCGGTGCCCGGGTGGCGCGTGGCACCGACGCCCCGGTGCCTGATCCGGGCACCGGTGCGTCCGGTCGCCCGTCGGCGTGGCGTGGCCCGCCGGCCCGGACACGCCGTCGGGCCACGTCGAGCATCCCGGCGCTGAAGTCCACCCCGGTGACACTGCGCCGGCACACCCCGGCGAGCGCGCCCACCCCGGCACCCGTGCCACAGCACAGGTCGAGCCCGTCCTCGTACGGTCCGTCGCGGCGCAGCTCTGCGGCGACCGCCCGCAGCACGGAGTCGGGTGTACGGAACGAGGTGTGGTCGAACTTCGGGGCGAGCAGGTCGTAGCCGCGCTCGACGGAGGACAGGGCCTGTACGGCCAGCTCGCGCAGGGTGGGGCCTTCGGGACTGAACATCCTCGTCAGCGTAGACCCGCCGCTACGCGTGGAGCCGCACCGGCAGCGCCCGCACGCTGTTGCCGACGAAGCTGGCGTGCCGCACGAGGTCGTTCTCCGTGACCGCGAGGTCGAGGTCCGGGAAGCGGGTGAACAGCCGCTCCAGCGCGATGCCCGCCTCAAGCCGGGCGAGCGGCGCCCCGAGGCAGTAGTGGGCGCCGTGGCCGAGGGAGAGGTGGCGTACGGCGTCGACGCGGCGCGGCCGGGTGACGTCGAAGCGGCCGGCGTCCGGGCCGTGCGCGGCGGCGTCCCGCCCCGCGGCCGAGTAGCCCGCCAGCACGGGCGTGCCCGCCGGGACGACCGTGCCGTCGACGGTGAGGTCGCGCAGCGGGTAGCGGAACGGGAAGTAGCTGACCGGCGCGTCCCAGCGCAGGGTCTCGTCCACCACGTCGCCCCAGTCGGCCTCGCCCTCGCGGACCAGGTCGAGCTGGTCGCGGTGGCGGCACAGGGCGCGTACGGCGTTGGTGATCAGGTTCAGGGTGGTCTCGTGCCCGGCGATGATCATCAGCACAAGGGTGCCGATCAGTTCCTCGTGGGCCAGCCGGTCGCCGTCCTCGTCGCGGGCGGCGATCAGGGCGCTGGTGAGGTCTTCGCCGGGCGACTCGGCCTTGGCGGCGGTGATCGCGCCGAGGACTGCCACCAGTTCCCGGTTTGCGGCAACGGCCCGGGCGGGGCCGATGTCGGTGGCGACGACCTGGCTGGACAGATGGTGCAGCCGGTCCCGGAACTCCGGTGCCACGCCAAGCAGTTCACTGATCACGCTCATCGGCAGCGGCAGCGCGAAGTGCCGGCGCAGATCGGCGACTCCCCCGTCGCCGACGGCCGCGCGGGCCAGGTCGTCGAGCAGGGATTCGGTCAACTCCTCTACCCTGGGCCTCAGTTCGGCGACGCGCCGGGCGGTGAAGGCGCGGCTCACCAGGGAGCGCAGCCGCCGGTGGTCGTCGCCGTCGGCGGTGGTCATGCCGCGTACGGTGGCGAAGGTCGCCAGTGGCCAGCCCTCGGGTATGCGGCCCTCGCGCAGCGCGGTGAAGTGCCGGGCGTCCTTGGCGACATCGGGGTGGGCCAGGAACTCCTTCAGCGCCTCGTGGCCGAGCACGGCCACGCCCTCGATCCCGCCGGGCAGCAGTACCTGTGCCACGGCGCCGTCGGCGAGCAGCCGCGCGTTGTCCGCGTGCGGGCAGCCGCCGGCCGGGTCCAGGCGATGGGGCGGGGTGGTCACCGGTGAACTCCTGCGAGGTGAGAGGGCTTTGCGCCGGGCGGCGTTCGATTCTGCCCGTTCGGCGGACTCGGGGAAACACCCGTCGGGGTGTCCGATGGCTCGATCCGTACCCACCGGCTCGCCGGCTGGGCCAGGATGGTCCCATGACCCTCGACGAGCACGCCGGGCCGATGCGGGCCAACCAGGCCAACTGGGACGCCCGTACGCCGGTCCACGTCGCGAGCCGCTTCTACGGCATCGACCAGGACCTGGACCCGGCCCGCTGGTTCGCGCCGTTCGAGTGGGAGGACCTGGGCGAGCTCGCAGGCCGGGACGTGCTGCATCTGCAGTGTCATCTCGGCACCGAGACGGTCGCCTTCGCCCGGCGCGGGGCCCGGACCGTCGGCCTGGACTTCTCCGCCGCCTCGGTCGAGGCCGCCCGGGGCATCGCGGCCCGTGCGGGCGTCGAGGTCGCGTATGTGCGGGCCAATGTGTACGACGCCGTGGAGACCGTCGGCGAGGGGCGGTTCGACGTCGTCTACACCGGCAAGGGCGCCCTGTGCTACCTGCCCGACCTGGACGCCTGGGCGGACGTCGTGGCACGGCTGCTGCGGCCGGGCGGGGTGCTCTACGTCATGGAGTTCCATCCCCTGCTCAACGCCCTCGGCCCGACGCCCGGGCCGGGCGAGGGCCCCGAGCTGCTGCTGCGCCACGACTACCTGGCCGGGGCGGGGCCCGTGCACCGCGACGCGCGCCGCACCTACACCGACGGGCCGGAAGTCGAGGGGGCCACCGACAGCTATGAGTGGATGCACGGAATAGGGGAGGTCGTCACGGCGTTGACCAGGGTGGGACTGGCCGTGCGCACGCTCCGCGAGACCGACGAATTGCCCTGGCCGCGCTGGCCGCACATGGAGCCGACCCCGTCCGGCTGGTGGCGGCTCCCGGAGCCGCGCATCCCGCTGATGTACGCCCTGTCGGCGACGCGCTGATCCACCACCGCGCACCGTCTGTGCTATCGTCCGAACAGCATCTGTGCACGCCCCGTCCGGGGCGCCGGTGCGTGTTCCGTTTCTCCTTCGCCGTACGCCCGTCCGCCGGATCTCTCTCGGACCAGGCACACCGGCTTCCCCGCACCACCTCGTGAGCAGGGCGTTTCCGCCGTATCCGAGGTGATGTCGTCCGCCGCGCCCGCATGACGTTCTCGCGCGGCATCTCCCCTCCTCATGCTCATGCCTCGTCGTGCCGTCCTCGAAAGGACCACCTCTCATGACCACCACACTCGAACACCCCCCTGTGCAGCAGCCCCCGGTACGGCCGGCCGCCGGTGTCCTGGACATCGACGGCGACGGGAAGGGGTATCTGCGCAGCCTGGACTGCCTGCCTGCCCCCGCCGACCCGCAGGTCTCCGCGGCCCTGATCCGGCGTCACGCCCTACGCAAGGGCGATGTCGTCGAGGGCCTGCTCGGCGACCGGCGCGCCCTGGCCGAGGTCGGCCTGGTGAACGGCCGTAGGCCCAAGGAGCTGCGCGGCAGGCCGCGTTTCGGTGACCTCACCCCGCTGCACCCGCGTCAGCGGCTGCGGCTGGAACACCCCGCCTCCGGCCTGGCGGGCCGGGTCGTCGATCTGATCGCCCCGGTCGGCAAGGGGCAGCGCGGGCTGATCGTGGCACCGCCCAAGACCGGCAAGACCGTGCTGCTCCAGCAGCTCGCGGCCGCGGTCGCGGGCAACCACCCCGAGTGCCGGCTGATGGTCGTGCTGCTCGACGAACGCCCCGAGGAGGTCACCGACATGCGGCGTTCGGTACGCGGCGAGGTGTACGCCTCGACGTTCGACCGCACGCCCCGGCAGCACATCGCGCTGGCCGAGCTGGTCGTCGAGCGTGCCAAGCGGCTCGTGGAGGCCGGCGAGGACGTGGTGATCCTCCTCGACTCGCTGACCCGGCTGTGCCGGGCCCACAACAACGCCGCCGCCTCCGGCGGCCGCACCCTCAGCGGTGGCGTGGACGCGGCCGCGCTGCTCGGACCCAAGCGGTTCTTCGGCGCCGCCCGTCTGGCGGAGGAGGGCGGCTCGCTGACGATCCTCGCCACGGCGCTGGTGGAGACCGGCTCCCGCGCGGACGACTACTTCTTCGAGGAGCTCAAGAGCACCGGCAACATGGAGCTCCGCCTCGACCGTGAGCCCGCCTCCCGCCGGGTCTTCCCCGCCGTCGGCATCCAGCAGTCCGGCACCCGCCGCGAGGAACTGCTGCTGACCCCGGCCGAGTCGGCCGCCGTGCGCGCCCTGCGCCGGGCCGTCACCACGCGCGACGGGCACACCCACCTGGAGACCCTGCTCGGGCGCATGCGGGAGTCGCCGGACAACGCGACGTTCCTGCGCCGGATCCAGCCGACGCTGCCGTCGGACTAGTGCCCGGCAGGCACCGTCCGCGCGACGGGGCGAGCGTCGCCTGTCGGGGCGCTGGGGACGGCCGGACCGGTCTCGGTGTTTCGTGCCGTCCCGGGTCGCGTCGGTCCTTAGGGCATCCGGGTGCTCGCGTGCCGCTGTCGGCGAGGGCAGCGCGGTACAAGGGAGCGGCGTTTCTAGGTTGACTGTATGACGATCGGATTTTCCTTCCGCAGCTCCCGGATGGCCGTATCGACCTGCGCCTTCGGGATGACCGGCCTGCTCGCGCTCGCCCCGGTCGCGGCCGCCGCCCCCGGCGGTGCGGACCCGGGTGGGCCGCGGGCCGCGCCGCCGTCGACCTCGCTGCTGTACCGCTCGGGCACGCAGGTGCGGCCCCGTGCCGGGGCGCCGAGGGTGCCCGACGTGTCGGCCCTGTCGTGGGTGGTGGCCGACGCGGGCAGCGGTGCCGTGCTGGCCGCGCACGCCGCGCACCGCAAGCTGCCCCCGGCGAGCACGCTGAAGACGCTGTTCGCGCTCACCGTCCTGCCGCTGCTGCCCGCGGGGCTGCGCCATCAGGTGCGGGACGAGGAGCTCGCGGGGATCGGCGCCGGCAGCAGCCTGGTCGGGGTGGCCGAGGACCAGACGTACCGGGTGTCCGATCTGTGGCGCGGTGTGTTCCTCAGCTCCGGAAACGACGCGGTGCGGGTGCTGGCCTCGCTCGGCGGGGGGTGGCGTACGACGGCCACGCGGATGCAGGCCAGGGCCCGCGCGCTGGGGGCCCGGGACACGTATGTGCGCTCGCCCGACGGGTACGACACCGCGGGCCAGGTGTCGTCGGCGTACGACCTCGCCGTGTTCGGTCGCGCGGGGCTGCGCAACGCCGACTTCGCCCGGTACTGCGCCACGGTCGACGCCGAGTTCCCGGGGCGCGACGGATCGTCGTACGGGATCCGCAACACCAACCGGCTGCTGAGCGGCTCCGACGGTGTGGAGCGCTATCCGGGGCTGATCGGCGTGAAGAACGGCTACACAACGAACGCGGGCCACACACTCGTCACCGCCGCCCGCCGGGGCGGACGCACCCTCGTCGTCACGGTGATGAACCCTCAGGCGGGCGGCCCCTTCACGGTCTACGAGGAGGCACGCTCGCTGCTCGACTGGGGTTTCGAGGCGGCCGACCGTGTCGAGGCGGTGGGCTCGCTGGACGCGTTCAAGGCACGGACGGTCGCCGGGCCGCAGGCCGCGCCCGCGCCGGGCCCGGCGGCCGTGGCGCCCGCGGTCGCCGACGAGCCGAAGTCCGCGCGGGGCTGGCCGGTGGGGCTGGCGATCGCGGGGGCCGGCGCCCTCGGCGCCGGGATCGTGGCGCTGGTGATCCGGCTGGCGAGCCGTCGCCCCACGGCCGGGGTCTGACCGGCCGGCAGCCACAGCAGCAGGCCGAGGGTGATCCAGGCGTAGGCGTTGGCGCCGAGGAAGCCGCCGATGCCGGACGCGTCGTCGAACCACAGCCACACCACGCTGGTGCACATCACCGCGTACAGACAGGCCGCCAGGGGCGCCCGGCCGGACCGGACGAGGACGACGAACGACGGCAGCAGCCAGACCAGATGGTGCACCCAGGTGATCGGGCTGACGAGGCAGGCGGTCAGCCCGGTCAGCGCGAACGCGGCCTGCCCGTCGCCGTCCGCGGCGGCCCGGCGCGTGCGGACCGCCCACACGGCGAGGACCACCAGCGCGGCCGCCGCCCAGGCGGTACGGCCGGGCTCGCCGAGCCGGGCGAGGATGCCCTGGAGGGACTGGTTGGACACATAGTCGAGGCGGCCGATGCGGTCGGTGTCCCACAGGGCGTACGTCCAGTAGAAGTGCGACGCGCCCGGGGCGGCCACAGCCGCCAGTGCCGTCGCGGCGCCCGCCACGGCCGTGGCCGAGGCCGCCGCCCTCCGCCGCCCCATGAGCAGCAGCAGTCCGATGAAGATCGCCGGGGTCAGCTTGATCGCCGCGGCGAGACCGATGCCGATGCCCGCCCAGCGGCCGCGACCGGTGGCGAGGAGCCGGCCGTCGACGACGACCAGGGCCAGCAGCAGCACGTTGACCTGGCCGAAGCTGAAGGTGTCCCGCAACGGCTCGAACAGCGCCAGCGCACAGGCGGCGAGGGCGCAGCCGTACCAGCCGTAGCGCCGCCAGGCCCGGCCGGTCAGCAGGCGCAGCACCAGGGCGAGCGCCGCCAGGTTGAGCAGCAGCGCGATCACGATCGCCGCGGTGAGCGGCAGCCAGGCCATGGGCAGCATGGCGAGGGCCGCGAACGGCGGGTAGGTGAAGCCGTACGTCGTGCCCGGCACCCGGTAGTCGTAGAGTCGGTCGCCGTCCTGGATCCAGCTGTGCAGCGCCCCGTGGTAGACGCGCAGGTCGAACCAGTCGCGCAGCAGCGGCACGGTCGCGCTGAAGACCGTCACGACGGCGACGAGCGCGAGGACGAGCAGCAGACGGCCGCGGTCGCTGCGGGGCGCGGCCGGGAGCGATGGGCGGACGCGGTCGTCCGTGCGCGGGGCGCTCACGCCGCGCGCCCGAGGGCCGGGGCCTGCGCGGCCTGGTGGGCCTGCCACAGCACGACGACGCCCAGCACACCCCCGGAGACGGCGAGCACGAGCTGTCCGACGTCCGCGGGGCCACCGCTGGGCATCACGGACAGGGCGAGCACCCCGGTCACCGCCGCGACCCGGTGGCGTACGGAGGTGCTGGGGGCGGCGGCCGCCATCAGGAACAGGCCCCACAGCGCGTACCAGGGACGGATCGCCGGACCGAAGGCGGCGACGGCGGCGAGGCTGAGGCCGAGCGCGTAGACCGGCCGGGGCCGTAGGCGTACCCATATGACGAGCAGGGCCACGGCGGTGAACGCGAGGCCCGCCGTGTGCCAGACGGGCACGGCGAGCGGGGCGAGGTCGCTGCCGAGGCGCTCCAGGAGGGCGCCGGTGGCGCGGCCGAGGAGGCTGGTGAGGGCCCAGTTGTGCGGGGAGACGGGGGTGTCGAGCGCGCCGATCCAGCCGTAGCCGGTGCCCGCGACGGCCGTGGCCGCCACGGTCGTACCGGCGGCGGCCGTCGCGGTCGTGAACACCGCCCTCGCCGGGGTACGGCCCGCGCGGATCTGAAGGACGACGATCGCGGCGAGCCCGAGCAGGGCGGGTGCCTTGACCAGGGCCGCGAGGGTGACCAGTACGACGCCCAGGGCGGGCCTGCGGCCCAGGGCCGCGACCAGGCCGACGCCGAGCAGGCCCAGCATCAGCGCGTCGTTGTGGGCGCCGGCCACCAGGTGCAGCAGCACCAGCGGGTTGAGGGCGCCGAGCCACAGCGCGGCGGCGGGGTCGGCGCCGCAGTGCCGGGCGAGGCGGGGCAGCGCGGCGGCCATCAGCGCCACGCCGAGCAGGGCGACCAGGCGCATGCCCATGAGTCCGGCGGGGAGTTCGCCGCTGGTCAGCGCGGACAGCGCGGAGGCGGTGGCGAGGAAGACGGGGCCGTAGGGCGCCGCGGTGTGCTGCCAGACCGGGGCGACCTCGTCGGCGAGGGGGCCGCCGAGGTGCGAGGGGCCGTAGGAGTAGACGTCGATGTGCGCGTCGACCATCGCGCCCTGGGCGAGGTAGCTGTAGACGTCACGGCTGAACAGCGGCGGGGCGAGCAGCAGAGGTGTCGCCCACAGGGCCAGCACCAGCAGGAGGGCGCGCGGCGAGGGCGGTTCGGAGCCGTGGACCAGCCGGCCCAGCAGGGTCCAGGCCGCGATCAGCAGGACGACTCCGAAGTAGACGACGACCAGGCCGAGGGCCGCGCCGGGTGCGGCCGGGGTCAGCAACTCCCTGATGGGAAGGGCTCCGGCCGTCTCGCCGCCCGCTGCGAGAAACGCGGTTCCGGTGAGGCCGAGGGCCTGGCAGCGGCGTAGGTCGACTGGGTGAGTGATGGCCAACACTGCGGCAGCGTGTCAATTTCCGGTGGCCGGAAAGCGACGGGGGGCTGTTGGCGCGGTCGCTTGTTCGTGACGGGAGCGTGATCGGATTCCCGGGCAAGGGAGGCGGACGGGGTGGGCCGGGTCGGTGGGCCGGTGGGCCGGTGGTGAGGCCAGTGGGCCGATGGTGAGGCCAGTGGGCCGATGGTGAGGCCAGTGGGCCGATGGTGAGGCCAGTGGGCCGATGGTGAGGCCAGTGGGCCGACGATTCAGAAGACCGACAGGCCGGTCAGGGTGGTGAACCTGTCCAGGGCGGCCACACCCGCGACCGAGTTTCCGCGCTCGTCCAGGCCCGGACTCCACACGCACAGGGCGCAGCGGCCCGGGACCACCGCGATGATGCCGCCGCCCACCCCGCTCTTGCCGGGGAGGCCGACGCGGTAGGCGAAGTCGCCCGCGGCGTCGTAGGTGCCGCAGGTGAGCATGACGGCGTTGACCTGCTTGGCCTGGCTGCGGGTGAGCAGACGGCTGCCGTCGGCGCGGACGCCGTGGCGGGCGAGGAAGGCGGCGGCGAGGGCGAGGTCGGCGCAGGAGGCGCGCAGGGAGCACTGGCGGAAGTACTGCTCCAGCAGCTCCGGGACCGGGTTGTCGATGTTGCCGTAGGCGGCCATGAAGTGGGCGAGCGCGGCGTTGCGGTCACCGTGCGCGGCCTCGGACGCGGCGACCTCCTCGTCGAAGGCCAGGTCGGGGTTGCCGCTCTCGGCGCACAGGAAGGACCGCAGTTCCTCGGCCGCCGCGCCGGTACGGGTGTGCAGCCGGTCGGTGACGACGAGCGCGCCCGCGTTGATGAAGGGGTTGCGCGGGATGCCGTTCTCGTACTCCAGCTGGACCAGGGAGTTGAAGGCGTTGCCCGAGGGCTCCCGGCCCACGTGCTCCCATAGTTCGGCGCCCTCGCGGGCGAGGTCCAGGGCGAGGGTGAAGACCTTGGTGATGGACTGGGTGGAAAAGGGCTCGCGCCAGTCCCCGACGCCGTACGCCGTGCCGTCGACCTCCGCGACGGCCATGCCGAAGCGGCGCGGGTCGCAGGCCGCGAGCGCCGGGATGTAGTCGGCGGGGCGACCGCGGCCGGGGGTGTGCTCGATCTCCTCGGCGATGCGCTCCAGGACCGGCTGGTAGGTCAGGGACGATGACGCGACGGACATGATCACCATTCTGCCTCCGGGCCGGTCCGGGCGCGCACCCGCCGACCGGACGACGGTCGGCCCACCGCGGGCCTGCGATCCGCCCACGGCGGGGTGCGGTGTCGGTGGGTCGGCGGCCAGACGGCGGGGGCGGCGCTGCCCGCGACGACCTCGGGGCGCAGCAGTGCGGCGAGCCGGTCGGCGGGGAGCAGACCCTTCTCCGGCACGAGTTCGGCGACACCTCGGCCGGCGGCCAGGGCCTCCTTGGCGATGTCGGTCGCGGCTGTGTACCCGATGTGCGGGCTGGGAGCGGTGACCGGGCCGATGGAGTTCTCCACGCTCCGTCGCGATCTTGACTGCCGGGGGATACACGTCATTGGTCGACTGGCCCCGGCACGCGGCGAGGATCTCGGCGGCCTTCTCGGGCGCGAGCAGCCCGAGTTCCTCGTTGGCGAGGGCGGCGGCATCGCGCGTCGCGGATCGCAGACTCAGGCCGCAGGCGGTGGACGCGCAGGCCGCAGATCGCGGTCAGGGGGCGGCCCCGCCCCGCGGCGGGCCGCATTCGGTCGGCCGCGCCCCGCTACGCCGCGGACTCCAGCGGAAGCCGGTCCAGCGCGCGCACGGCCCGCACGGATCCCACCGGCTGCCCGCCACCGAGCAGCGGCTCCCCCGCGAACGCGGTGAGCAGTTCGGGGTCGACGCCGGCCCGGGCCAGCGCGGCGGCGGTGACCGGTATCCGCGCGCGGTTCGCCCCGTCGGCGATCTTGACGGCGACGGCCCGGCCGTCCGGCAGTGCGGCCACCTCGACGCCCTCGAAGCCGTCCTTGGCGAGCAGTCCGGGCACGGCCCGCATCAGCGCGGCCACGTCCCGGTCCGCGCCGGAGGCCATCTCGGCGTGGTCGCGCATGGCGTCCGCGACACACGCCTCGGGGGTGCCGGGCGGGGACGAGGCGATGCGCGCCACGGCCCGTGCCAGCCCGTGCAGGGAGACGGAGAACAGCGGGGCGCCGCACCCGTCGACGGTCACCTGGGCGATCCGCTGGTCGGTGATGTCCTCGACGATCTCGGCGACGGCCCGCTGGAGGGGGTGCGCCGGGTCGAGGTAGTCGTGCCGGGACCAGCCGTTGAGCTCGCAGGTGTAGAGCATGGCGGCGTGCTTGCCGGAGCAGTTCTGGGCGAGGCGGGAGGCCGGGCGGCCTTCGCGGACCCAGGCGTCGCGCACGGCGGGGCCGTACGGCAGGTCCGGGGTGTTGCGCAGATCGGCCTCGGTCAGCCCGGCGAGGGCGAGGATGCGGCGGGTGCCGTCGAGGTGGCGTTCCTCGCCGGAGTGGCTGGCCGCGGCGAGGGACAGCAGCTCACCGTCGAGCGGCAGCCCGGCGCGCACCATGGCGACGGCCTGCACGGGCTTGAGCGCCGAGCGCGGGTAGAACGCGGCCTCGATGTCGCCGAGCTGGAACTCGACGCGGCCGTCGGCGCCGAGGACGACGACGGAGCCGTAGTGGATGCCCTCGACGACGCCGGCGCGGACGAGGTGGGCGACGGGGGCGTGGAGGGGTTCCCGGATCACGGGGGCGTCCACGAGGGTGTTGCTGTTCATCACTGCCTGGTTCGTGAGTGGGTGGGCGGTGGCCCGTTCGGTGTTCACGCCCCGACTCCGGCTTCGGTCTCGACCCCGGTTCCGGCTTCGGTTCCGGCGGCTTCGGTTACGGCGGCTTCGGTTCCGGCGGTTCCGGCGGCTTCGGTTCCGGCGGTTCCCGCTTCGGAGGAGCTGTCGGCTTCGGCGGAAGAGCTGTCGGCTTCGGCGGAGCCGTCGGCGCGAGAGGCACGCACGATGTCGGTGAGGCTTGTCTCGACCCGGTCGAGGTGGTGGCTCATGGCCGCGACCGCGTCGTGCTCGGAGCCGTCGACCAGCGCCTCGACGATGGCGCGGTGCTCGCGGTTGGACTGTTCACGACGTCCGCCCAGCTCGTTGAGGAAGGCCGACTGACGTGCCAGGGCGTCGCGGATCTCCTCGATGACCCGGCGGAAGACCGGGTTCTGCGCGGCTTCGGCGACGGCCAGGTGGAAGAGGGTGTCCATCGCGACCCAGGCGGTGGTGTCCGTCTCCCGCTCCATGCGCTCCATGAGGTGCGCGAGGTGGTCGAGGTTCTCCGGGGTGCGGCGCACGGCCGCGTACCCGGCGACCGGGATCTCGACGTGGCGGCGTACCTCCAGCAGGTCGCTGGCGGCGTAGTCGCCGAAGGTAGGGTCCTCGACGGCGTTGGCCACGACGAAGGTGCCCTTGCCGGTCCTGGACACCGTGAGGCCCATGGTCTGCAGCGCGCGCAGCGCCTCGCGCAGGACGGGCCGGGAGACCTCCAGGGTCCGGCACAGCTCCGCCTCTGAGGGGAGTTTGTCCCCGATCGCGTACTCGCCGCGCTCGATGGCGCCGCGGAGGTGGGCGAGCACCGCTTCCATGGCGCTGACACGCCGCGGGGCCGCTCCACCTGTCTGGCTGTCTGACAGGTTCACGGGAGAAATGTTCCGCGTGGGTGGATGGTGATGTCAAGGCGGGGCTCCCGCGGCCTCGGGCAGGGCCTGGGAGCGGACCCGCGGGATCAGTCACCGGCCGACGGCGGGGAAACAGCCGGCCGACAGCGGGAACCAGCCCGGCCGACGGCGGGAAACGGACCGCTAACCCCACACCGCGCGGGCCAGGGCCACCCCCGCGAAGGCCGCGCCGAGGCCCACGAGCACGCTACCGGCCGCGTTGGCCAGGGCGTATCCGCGGGCGCCGTCCTCGGTCAGACGGAGGGTCTCGTAGGAGAAGGTCGAGTACGTGGTCAGGGCCCCGCACAGCCCGGTGCCCAGCAGGAGCTGGAGGTGGGAGCCGGCGGCGCCCGCCACGGCCGCGCCGGTGAGCAGCCCGAGGATCAGGGAACCGCTGATGTTCACCACGAACGTGCCCCACGGCAGGACCGAGTCGTGCCGTGACTGCACCGCGCGGTCGGTCAGATAGCGCAGCGGCGCGCCGATCATGCCGCCGACGACGACCAGGAGCCAGTTCACGCCCCTTCCCCTCCCCCGGCGTTCCCGGGATCGGCGAACCGGACGACCTCCACCTCGTCGAGGGTCACCAGTGCTTCACCGACCAGGTCGGCGAGCCGCGGCAGGAAGGCCCGTACGGCTTCCTCGGCGTCGACGATGACCACGGCCACCGGGAGGTCCTCGCTCATCGAGAGCAGGCGCGAGGTGTGGATCAGGGAGGCCGCGCCGAAGCCCTCGATGCCGCGGAAGACGGAGGCTCCCGCGAGCCCGGCCTCATGGGCGCGGTGGACGATCTCGGAATAGAGGGGGCGGTGGTGCCAGGTGTCGTCCTCGCCGACGAACACGGTCAGGCGCAGCGCCCTGCCGGCGGGGCCGGTCATCGGGGGCTCCGCAGCAGGAGGCGCCGGGCGGCCGTGGACGCCAGCCACACCGCGGTGAGCGCGGCGAGCAGGGTCGCGGCCAGGTAGGCCAGCGCGGTGCCGGGCCGGCCGTGGTCGAGCAGCCGCTGGATGTCCACGGCGTAGGTCGAGAACGTGGTGAACCCGCCGAGCACGCCCGTGCCGAAGAACGGCCGCACCAGCCGGTGCACCGTTCGCGCCTCGGTGACCAGCACCATGAACACGCCGATCACGGCACAGCCGGAGACGTTCACCCAGAACGTGGTCCAGGGGAAGCCGCCGCTGTGCGCGGGCCACAGCAGGGAGGCCGCGTAGCGGAGGGCGGCGCCGATCGCGCCGCCGACGGCGACCACCGCGACGACGGGTGCCTGACCGCGCCGACGGGCCGACCGCACGGCGGCGGCGCTCCCCGTCTCCTGGGCTGTCATGGTCGTACGTTTCTCCCCGGCGGGCTTGATCGCGAACGGGCTCCAGCGTATCGCCGGGGCGTGGGCGAGGGCACCTGGCGGATACGTCACCGGGCGCGGTGGGTCACTGGGCGGGGCAGGTCACCAGGCGCGGTGGTCACCGGCCGGGCAGGTCACCCGGCGCGGTGGTCACAGGGCCGGGCGGGTCACCCGGCGGGGCGCGCGCAGAGCGCCACTCCCCGTTCCCAGAGACTGCCCAGCACCAGCTGGCCGCCGGTCTCGCAGACGCTCGTGGCCATGCGGTAGCGGGAGTGGCGCGCGGCGAGGTGGTGGACGACCGTGCCGTGGTCGTCGTAGGCGAGGGCGCCGATCATGCCGGTGGGGCGGAAGGGCGCGCGGACCGCGGCCCCGGCCGCGGTGCGGCGGACGGCGGGGGCCGCGCGGTGCAGGAGGTCCAGCGGTGGGACGCGAGGGCCGGCGAGGGCCACCCAGATCGGAACGTCCGGGGCGTCGCGCCACATGTTGTCGGGCATGCCCGGCAGGTTCTCGGCGAACGGCTCGGTGTGCCCGGCGCGCGGCCCGCTCAGCGCCACCCGGGTCAGACGGCGGGCGCCCGTCTCGGCCACGACGAGGAAGGACTCGTCGGCGGCGGCCACGAGACCGTTGGCGAACTGGAGTCCGTCCACGACGAGTTCGGGTTCCTCCGCGTCCGGCGCGAGGCGCAGCAGGCGTCCGGTGCCGGTGTGTTCGACGATGTCGCCGATCCACCGGGCGAGGGGGTAGCGGGTCGTCGAGACCGTGCAGTAGACCGTGCCGTCGGACAGGGCGACGACGTTGCTGCAGAACCGCAGCCGCTCCCCCGCCACCGAGTCGGCCAGCACGCGGACGACGCCGGAGCCGAGGTCGACGCGGAGCAGGCCGCGTTCGGCGTCACAGACCAACAGCGTTTCGTCGGAGAGGAGTTGCAGGCCGAGGGGACGGCCGCCGGTCTCGGCGAGCACCTGGACACGGGGCCTGTCGGGCTCCGCCAGTCCCTCCAGGCGCAGGATCCGGCCGTCCTCCACGCCGGTCAGGACGCGTCCGCGAGCGTCGGCCACGACGTCCTCGGGGCCGCGGCCGCCGATTGCGATCAGTCGACGCGGTACCAGTACCGTGGGAGGGATCATCGGCTCCTGCCCTTCGGGGAGTCGGAAGGTGGCTCATCCTCGCAGCCGAACGGCGCCCGCACCGCACGAATCAGGCCCGACGGCAGCGCTCCGGGGCCGAGGGCCCTACCAGCCTTTCTCGAACATCCGCGCCACCTCGGCGATCCGTATCTCGTCCCGCCGGTAGTGGACGCTGCGCCGGACCCGCCGGGCGCGCAGCAGCCCCAGGTCGGCGAGGAAGCGGAGGTGGGTCGCGGCGGCCTCGCTGCGCAGGCCGAGCAGGACGGCGACGGCCTCCGCGGTGACCCCGTCCTCGGCGGTGCCGCCGAGCCGTCCGGGCGGGAAATGGGCGGCCGGATCCTTCATCAACTCCAGGATTTCCAGACGCAGTTCGCTGGTGGGAGTCCTCAACATCACGTCCCCCTCACGGGCGCTCGTACGGCGCGTTCCCACTCTGGGGCCGCGCACGCCGCCATGTCCCCCACTTCGCCGCCTTTGTCCGGATCGAACTGCCGTGCGGTTGAAACACGCTCCGTGCGCCGGCGCACGGCTGTCCCACCGCCCGCCCGACGCGCGCCCTGACCTGGCCTTCGGCGGTACGGCCACACCGTCGGGCCGGGGGTATGGCGAAGGCCCGGCCACCGGGCGGGTGGCCGGGCCCGTCCTGTCGGAGCTCAGCGGTGGCTGAACCAGGCCCTCTTCGGCTACGACGACAACGCCTTGTCGTCGTAGCCGAAGAGGGCCTGGTTCTCACAGGCGTTGCCGGAGGAGGCGTCGGTCGGGTCCCAGCCGTTGCCGGTGACCGCGGTCCAGGTGGCCTCCCAGTAGATAACGCCGAGACCGCGGCCGTTGAGCGTCCCTGGGCGGAGCCGGCCCCTCCGCCCGCGGCTCCTGCGGCTCGCACGGGCGGCAGGGAGTCGGCTCAGCCGTCGAGCCGGACGACCCGTACGGCTCCGGCGGGCACGGTGAGGCGGCCCTCGACGGGTTCGCCGGTCAGCAGCTCGGTGCCGGTCGCGTCCAGCGGCACCTTGGCCTCCCCGGCGGTGTGGTTGACGGCGAACAGGTAACTGCCCTGCTCACCGGCGCGGCGTACGACCTCGACGTCGCGGGGCAGCTCGACGAGCGGGGCGACACCGGCGTCGGCGGCGGCCCGGCCGAGGACGGCATCCAGCGCCTCCCCGTCGAGGCGGGTGGAGACGTACCAGGCGGTGCCCCGGCCGAGCGCGTGGCGGGTGACGGCGGGGCGGCCCGCGGTGAGGCCGTCGGCGTACGTCCACACGGTCTCGGCGCCGCGCGGCACCACGAACTCGGTCCACACGTCGCCGTTCAGCTCGGAGCCGTCGGGCCCGTTCAGGCGCACCCGCTCGCCCGGGAGCAGCGGCGAGAACTCCTCGACAGTCAGACCCAGGACGTCCCTCAGCACACCGGGGTAGGCGCCTTCGTGGACGGCGTCGTGCTCGTCGACGATGCCGGAGAAGTACGACACGACGAGGGTGCCGCCCTGTTCGACGTAGGACCTGAGGTTGTCCCCGGCGGTCTTCGTCATCAGGTAGAGGGCGGGCACGACGACCAGGGGGTAGGCCGACAGGTCGGCCTCGGGGTGGGCGAAGTCGACCGTGAGGTGACGGTCGTAGAGGGTCTCGTAGAAGGTGTCGGCGCGCTCACGGGCGTCATGGTCCTCGCTGGGCCGCCAGTCGAGCCCCTGGGCCCACCACGAGTGCCAGTCCCACAGCACCGCCACGTCGGCGACCGTGCGGGTGCCGCGGATCGGGGCGAGCACGTCGAGGGCGGCGCCCAGTTCGACGACCTCGCGCCACACGCGCGTGTCGGTGCCGCCGTGCGGGACCATCGCGGAGTGGAACTTCTCGGCGCCGCGCCGGGACTGGCGCCACTGGAAGAACATGGCGCCCTCGGAGCCGCGGGCGACGTGCGCGAGGGAGTTGCGGGCCATCTGGCCGGGGGCCTTGGCCGGATTGCGCTGCTGCCAGTTCACACCCGAGGTGGAGTGCTCCAGGAGGAGCCAGGGGGCGCCGCCGGCCACCGATCGGGTGAGGTCGGCGGCCATGGCCAGGTTGACGTGGGTGCGGCGGCCGTCGGTGATCAGGTAGTGGTCGTTGGTGACGATGTCGACCTCACGGCCCCAGGCCCAGTAGTCCATCGAGTCGCACTGGCTGAGGGCGGTCATGAAGTTCGTGGTGACCGGCACGCCGGGCGAGAGGCGGTGCAGGACGTCCCGCTCGGCGCGGAAGTTCTCGCGGACGGTGGCGTCGGCGAACCGCCGGTAGTCCAGCGCCTGGGCGGGGTTGCCCACGGTCGGGGTGGTGCGCGGCGGGTTGATCTCGTCGAGGTCGCCGTAGCGCTGGCCCCAGAAGGCGGTGCCCCAGGCCTCGTTGACGGCCTCGACCGTGCCGTAGGTGGTGCGCAGCCAGTCGCGGAAGTGGCCGGCGCAGGTGTCGCAGTAGCAGGCGGAGACGGGGAGGCCGTACTCGTTGTGCACGTGCCACATGGCCAGGGCGGGGTGGTCGGCGTAGCGCTCGGCGAGCCGCGTGGTGATGTCCGCGGCGGCGGCGCGGTAGCCGGGATTGCTGTGGCAGATGGCGCCGCGTGAGCCGAACTCGTAGCGGGTGCCGTCGGCGGTGACCGGCAGGGCCTCGGGGTGGGCCCGGTAGAACCAGACCGGCGGGACCACGGTGGGGGTGCCGAGGTCGACGCGGATGCCGTTCTCGTGCAGGAGACCGAGGACGCGGTCGAGCCAGCCGAAGTCGTACACGCCGGGCGCGGGTTCCAGCAGGGCCCAGGAGAAGATGCCCACACTCACCATCGTGACGCCGGCCTCCCGCATGAGCCGGACGTCCTCGTGCCAGACGTCTTCCGGCCACTGCTCGGGGTTGTAGTCCCCACCGAAGGCGAGCCTGGTGAGGCCCCTGGGGGTGGAATCCGGCATGTCCGGCATGAGGGTCTCCCGGCTGATCGATCATTTGGGAACGTACACACACAGCGCCAGCGGCACGAGGCCAACATAACCGCACAGCAACAATCATTGACGAGTGTCTGGGATGTTTCTCTGCTGTGATCGCTCACAGAAGCAGGGCCTCGCCCTGGTGTTCGCGCTGATGCTCGACTCCGAGAAGCTCCGGCTCGCCCTCTTCACCCGGCTCGCGATCTTCCTGCCGTACGCCATCCCCGGGTCGTGGCGGCGCCCTCGCCGCGCTCCCGCTGGTCGCGCTGTTCCTGGTCATTCGGCGCTTGTGGAGCCTGGATCCGCTGTCCGGGGGCCGTAAAGTCATGACCATGAGCAACACGGGGGGCCGGCGCAGACCGCCGACGATCCACGACGTGGCGCGCGAGGCCGGCGTCTCGCGCGGCACCGTCTCACGCGTCCTGAACGGCGGGCACTACGTCAGCCCCACCGCGCAGGACGCCGTCAACGCGGCCATCCGCAAGACGGGTTACGTCGTGAACCGGCACGCCCGGTCCCTGATCACGGGCCGCTCCGACTCCGTCGGCTTCCTGCTCACCGAACCCCAGGAGCGGTTCTTCGAGGACCCCAACTTCAACGTCCTGCTGCGCGGCTGCACCCAGGCCCTCGCCGCGCACGACATCCCGCTGCTGCTGATGATCGCGGGCACGGATGACGAACGGCGCCGCATCACCCGGTACATCACCGCCGGGCACGTCGACGGTGTGCTGCTGGTCTCCAGTCACTCCGGGGATCCGGTCGCCCAGGAACTGCGCGAGGCCGGGGTGCCCCTGGTGGCGTGCGGCAAGCCGATCGGGCTGGGCTCGAAGGTGAGCTACGTCGCCGCCGACGACCGCGACGGCGCTTGCGACATGGTCCGCCACCTGCTGTCCCTCGGCCGGCGGCGGATCGGCGTGGTCACCGGCCCGCTGGACACCCCGGGCGGTGTCGATCGGCTCGCCGGGTACAAGGAGGTCCTCACCGGCGCGGGCATCGCGATCGACGACCGCCTGATCGTCTCCGGGGACTACACCAAGGCCAGCGGCGAGGCGGGCGCCGAGCGGCTCCTGGACCGGGCCCCGGACATGGACGCCGTGTTCGTCGCCTCCGACCTGATGGCGCAGGGCGTCCTCACCGCCCTGCACCGGGCCGGGCGCCGCGTCCCCGAGGACATCGCGGTCGGCGGTTTCGACGACTCCCCCGCGGCGGTGGCGGCCAGCCCCGAGCTGACGACCATACGCCAGCCCTGGGACCGCATCAGCGCCGAGATGGTCCGCGTCCTGCTCGCCCGGATCGGCGGCGAGGAAGCGGCCGCGGTGATCCTTCCGACGGAACTGGTCAAGCGCGAGTCGACGTGACCGGGCGGCCGCGGCCGACGTGACCGGGCGGCCGCACCAGGAGTGACCGGCGGGCGGGCCGGGCGGAGCGATCCGCCCGGCCCCACCCGTCGGGAGCAACCGGTCAGGATCGGAGAAGCCGCGGCCGGGCTCCCGGACCTAGCGTGGAACCACCGGCGCGACACGGGCGCCGGGTCACGCGGACCATCAGCGAGGAGCACGTCATGACCGCCGGAGTGAAGACGATCATCTACCCCGTCAAGGACATGGAGCGGGCCAAGGCGGTGTTCGGGGCGCTGCTCGGGGTGGAGCCCTACGCGGACACGCCGTTCTACGTCGGGTACAAGGACGCGGGCCAGGACGTCGGCCTGGACCCCAACGGCCACGCCCAGGGCCTCACCGGCCCGGTCCCCTACTGGCACGTGGACGACATCCGGGCCACTCTCGCCGCGCTGCTCGCCGCCGGGGCCGAGACGCTGCAGGAGGTGCGGGACGTCGGCAACGGCCGGCTGATCGCGTCGGTGAAGGACGCGGACGGAAACCTCGTGGGACTGCTCCAGGACCCCGAGGCCTGACAGCCGCCGACCGGGGCGGGACCGCACTCACCGGGCTCCCGCACGAACCCGAGTTAGTTGCACACTCAACAACTGCTCGGAGCGGTGTTACCGTGCGGGTATGGCAGTCAACACGGCCGATGCCCGGCTGGAAGCGAGATGGCGGGACATCCTGTCGGTGCACGCGCGCACGATGTGCGAGATCGACCGGGCCCTGCACCCGCACGGACTGGGCGCCAGCGACTTCGAGGTGCTCGACCTCCTCGCCGCGGGCACGCGTGAGGAGGGCGACCAGTGCCGGGTGCAGAACCTCGCGGGCCGTGTGCATCTCAGCCAGAGCGCGCTGTCCCGGCTGATCGGCCGGCTGGAGAAGGACGGCCTCGTGGTGCGCTCGGTGTGCGCGGAGGACCGGCGGGGTGTGTACGTGACGCTCACCGGCAAGGGCCGTGAACTGCACGCGGCGGTCCTGCCGCTGCAACGGGCCGTCCTGGCACGCCTGTTGGGGCCCACGGAACAGGACTGATCATCGCGGTGGCGATGTGCTTCCAGGCGACTCGTGCCTCATGCAACCGAGTTCGACCTCGACGCGTATCTCCACCGCCCCGGTCACCGGGCCCCGCACCGGCCCGACCCCGGCAGTGCCCTGATCCGCTCCACGCCGTACCGGGATCCCGGGACTGGGACGCCGGGACTGGGACCCCGGGACGCCCCGGCCTCAGAGCACGAACTCCGCTGCGTCCGGGAGGACTTCGGGCCCGGCCGCCCCGGCTGCCGGGTCGAGGAGGGCACTCGTGTCGGCGAGCCAGGGTCGCGATCAACACAAGACGGGCCCCGGTGTGCGGTCACTGCGAGCGCTTCGGTGAAGGTCTTCCCGCACGAGAGCACCGGGTCACCCCGCCCGGGGGACATTTCCGCGGCCGATCTTGTCAGCCTCGCGGCCGGGCGAGCAGGGTGCGTACGCCTTCCGAGGTCAGGGTCAGTCCGTGGTCGGAGGCCGCGTCGATGGTCAGCGACAGCTCCTCCTCCTCGGGCCACTGCGAGGCGAGGGCGCCGAGCGGTACCACACGGTAGCGGGAGACGTACGGCAGCAGGCCGGCCATCTCGGGTTCCGAGGTGAACACGGGCACCACGGGCGCGGCGCCGGGCTGCTCGATCACGGGCAGGGTCACCATCGCGGGGTCACCCGCCTCCGCCTCGGTGGCGTCGTCGGGCACGGGCACCAGGACGTCGCTGCCGGCAAGGGTCTCCAGTGCCAGCGTGTCCTCGGTGTTCTCGACGAGCGCGTCGAGTGCGCGCCCGGCGGGTGTGTCGTTGCTCCGGTGGGACGGGGTGCTGTTGCTGCGGTGGGCCGGTGTGTCCATGGCGTGTTCCCTGAGAGTGGCGGCGACGGTCAGGATCGGCCCGGGGCAGCTCGGCCCCGCACCGTCCCTCGCGTACCCAGTGCGCGCGGGACCATGCCACCCGTCCGGACCGGCCGGGCGCCGCGCGACCGGATCGCGCCGCCCTGACGTGCCCGTGGGCCACCCGCCGGTTCGGCGAGCGGCCCACGGGCGCCGGGGTACGGGACGCCGGGGTACGGGACGCGGGGGTCAGCGCACGTCGTACGCGCGCGTCACCGTCTGGGTGACCGTGTTCCCGCGTTGTCGTCGGTGATCACCGTCCTGAGCGTGACCTGCTTGCCGGAGGCGCCCGTGTGGTCGAGCACGGCCGTCCAAGCGCCGTCGTCACGGACGGTGTCCGCCTCGGTCCAGGTGGTGCCTCCGTCGTAGGAGTACGACAGGGACGCGTCCGTGAGGGTGCCCGGGGTGTACCCGGCGTGGCCCTCGGCGGTGAGGCCGATGCGTACGCCGTGGTCGGCCGCGACCCTGTTCAGGCCGTCGACGGGGACGTCGTACGACGGGAAGAGGATGGGCAGCCCGCGGGAGAGGACGTCCTCCTCCAGGTGGGAGCGGAAGCTCCAGGTGGTGGTGACGGCGGAGGAGCGCAGCCAGTTCCGGTCGGAGCTGGGGAGCTTCATCAGGTTCTGGGTGAGCTCGTAGCGGGCGTCCCCGGCCGGGACCTCGAAGACAGCCGCTCGGACCGTAGAGCGGCAGCACGACTCCGGGCCCCGATCGCCGCCACGGTCGGGGCCAGGGGGTGCTGTGAGGGAGGTGTGCGGTCGAGGGCCGGCGCCTGAGTGTCCTGCGCGCTGGCCCGAGCATGCCGGGAGGGGGCGGGGTCGCCCCCCTCCCGGAACGTCACTCGCCGTCCGGGAACTCTCCCGAGAACGCGGCGGCCATCCGCAGCCACGGCTCCGCCTCCTGCCTGCGCCCCTGGCGTTCCAGGGTGCGGCCCAGCATGAGGTGGGCGTAGTGCTCCACCGGGTCGCGCTGGACGATCAGACGCAACTGCTCCTCGGCGCGCCCCAGTTGGGCGGAGTGGTAGTAGGCGCGGGCCAGCAGCAGGCGGGGGCCGGTCTGCTCCGGGGCCTCCTCCACGATCGTGGCCAGCAGGCGCGCGGCACCCGCGTAGTCCTTGGCCTCGAACAGCAGCCGAGCCCGCTCCCACCGCTCGACGGTGGTCTCCTCGCGGGGGACGCCGGCGCCGTTGTCGAACAGATGCAGGGCGCTGGCCCAACGGTCCGGCGCGACGCCGTCGTTCGGGGCGTAGCCGTTGAAAGCGGCGGTCATGTGTCCTCCGTTCGGGTTCTCGGGGCTGTCGGCGGGCGGTCGGCGCCGATCCCGGCCGCGCCGCCTCGCCCGTGTGGTTGACGCATCAACCACAGCCGCGCCAACGCGCACCTTCACGCGTCTATTCCCTCACCCGAGGAGCCCCGGACCGGCGCCCGCGCCCCGATCGCCGCGCTGGCCCACCCGCCCCGCGACGGTCGCGTCATGCTTGGCCCGCACGCGCTCGCGGCGCGTGGCGTCCTTGAACTTCCAGCTGTACGAGCCCGGCTTGCGCGCCTCGTGGGCCAGGTGGCGGAGCAGGATGGGGAAGCTGGTCCGCTTGACCTTCCAGCCGAGGAATCCGCCGATGGAGAAGCCGTTCGCCCTGTCGTCCTTGGAGGCGAGCTGCACGGTGGCGGCCTGCCCCACGCTGATGCACATGCCGAAGAACCCCACGTCGATGAGGGCGGGCTGCTTCCCGTCCAGCCGGCTGAGCACCGTGTCGGCGGCATGCGCGCCCAGCGGGTTCGCGGCCTGGCAGCTCATCCGCAGCGGCAGGTCGGAGGGGGCCACCGCGTCCCCGGCGGCGATGATCCGCGAGTCGTCCATGCTGGTCAGCGTCTCGTCCGTGAGCAGACGGCCGTGCGTGTCGGTGCTCAGCCCGCTGCGCGTGGCGAGGTCCGGCACACCGAACCCGGCGGCCCATACGGTCACGTCGCTCGCCAGCTCACGGCCGTCGGCGAGCCGCACGGCGTCGCGTGACACCGACGTCACCCTGGTCTCGGGACCTTCCAGGACCCGCACACCGAGCCGGGCCAGCCGCTTGGCGAACGTACGCCGGACCCGCGGATGCAGATACGGGCCGAGAACCCCACCGCACACCAGGGTCACCCTGCGGCCCGCCTCCGCCAGCTCGCCCGCGAACTCGATGCCGAACGGGCCCGCTCCGACCACGGTCACCGCGGCGGTCGCGGACGTGGAGTCGAGGACCGAGCACAGCCGTTGCGCCTCTTCGAGGGTGGCGGCCGGATGGGCGAACTCGGCCGCGCCGGGCACCTCCGGGTCGCCACTGCTGCTGCCCACCGCGTAGATGAGGTAGTCGTAGTCGGCGGAGCCGCCCTCCGCCAGGGTCACCTTGCGCCCTGCGGCGTCGATCCGCGTCACCGTGTCGACCACCCGGTGGACACGGTCGGACAGGACCTGCGCGTAGTCGACGACCGCCTCGGGTTTCCCGGTCGCCACCTGGTGCAGGCGGATGCGGTGGACGAAGTTCGGACGCGGGTTGATCAGCGTCACACGCAGGTCGTCGCGCTGTGTCAGGCGGTTGGCCGCCATCACACCGGCGTATCCGCCGCCGATCACGAGGACTTGGGCGTTCTGGGTCATGGTGTCTCCTCCGTCTCCCGGAGCCCGGCTTCCGGACACCGCGGGATCGAGCCCCACGACACCTTATGGGGCGCTTCGCGCAGAAGGCGCGGTGATGCCCCGAATGGAGTAATGCGGTACGGCCGGGGGCGCCGGTACGGCCTGAAGGTGCCCAGCGCCCGGCCGGAGCCGGCGGCCGGGCGCCCTAGCTGCGGGCGGCGCGCAGCAGGTGGTCGCGGACGCGGATCACCGCCGGGTTGTCGGGGACGCCCGGCCGCTGCACCAGAAAGGCGGTGTTGATCGGCGGGTCCTCGGGCTCGTGCAGGAGGACGAGGGCGCCGGAGGACAGTTCGTCGGCGCACAGATAGGCGGGCAGCACGGTGAAGCCCGCTCCCGCCACGACCGCGGCCTTCACCCCGCGCAGGTCGGGCACCGTGAGGGCGGCGGCACAGGAGAGCCTGCGCCCGAAGACGTGCCGCCAGTAGCGGCGGGCGATGGGCAGGTCCTCGGCGTAGGTCACCAGCGGGACAGGATGCAGCACCGAAGGTCCCTCGACAGCGAGGGGTTCCTTCAGCCGGTCGGCCCAGGAGGGCGCCGCGACCAGGACGAACTCCTCGTCCAGCAGTGGAACCGCGGACAGGGTCCGGCCCCGGGGACGCATCGTGGAGATCACCAGATCATGGCGTCCGGCCCGCAGTTCGTCGAGCAGCGGGTCGGTCAGCCCCGTCGCCACGCGCAGCCGCACGCCGTCGGCGACGAGCGGGGCCAGCGTCGGCAGCACCCAGGTGCTCAGGAACTCGGCGGGACCGGCGAGATGCACGGGTTCGACCACCCCCTCCGCCGACGGATCCGGACCGGCCGCCGCCGCGAGCAGGTCGAGCCCCGGCGCCACGCGCGCCGCGAGTTCGTCGGCCACGGCCGTCGGGGCGACCCCGCGCGGCAGCCGTTCGAACAGCTCCCGCCCGGTCTGCCGCTCCAGCGCGCGCATCTGGGTGGTCACGGTGGGCTGCGAGAGCCCCAGCAACTGGGCGGCACCGGTGAACGAACCGGACCGGTACACGGCCAGGAAGGTGCGCAGCACGTTCAGGTCGAGGGGGTGCGGGGCGGTACCGGCGGCCGGTTGCGGGGCCGGGGTTCCGCCATGGGAATTGCTATCGCTCACAGGGAAAATCTACGACTTTCCCTATGCCTGCGGCTGACCACGACGACCGCGGTCCGGGTACAGCGATCGGGGACGGACGCGGTCCGGGTACGCCGTTCAGGGACGACCGCGGTCCGGATACAGATGTCAGCGACGACCGCGGTCCGGGTACGCCGTTCAGGGACGGCGCTGGGTCGCGTTTCGGCGTTCGGCGTTGGGCGTCGGCGTTCGGCGTTGCGCGTTGGGCGTTCGACTACGACCCGAGGCGCGTTCCGGCGTTCGACTACGACCCCGGGGCGCGCTCGGCCTTCCGCGACGGCCGCGGTCCGAGTACGGCCTTCAGCGCCTTCTCGGTCGCGGCCGCGGATGTGGGCAGGACCCCGGCGAGTCCGGCACGCTCGGCCGCGGCGATGTTCTGCTCCAGGTCGTCCACCATCACCGTGTCCTCGGGGCGCGCCAAGCCGCTTACGGCGGATCTGGGAGAACGCGCTGCAACTGAAGCCCGTCGACGAGGCGGCCACGGGCGCCACCGGGGAGAACCGAGCGGGAACGCCCGCCCAGCGGCCCACGCGACCGCCAGGCTTCCTGTTCAGCCCCCTACCGGGCCCGCGCCGGGACGGCATGGGGCCGGGCGCACACCTTCGCCTCGAACCACGGCGCCCCACCGCATACGACGGTGACCCGCGTGCCTCTACGGTGTGCCAGCACGTACCCGTGCCCACCGCACACGAGGCAATGGCGCGCGTGGCCTCCGCGGCAACCGCTCCCCCAACGCCCGGCAACCTGAGGCGCATCGTCGCCGCCAGGCCTCATCGGCACGACCACCGAGTGGTACGACAAGAGACGCGAACAGCTTGCCCTGCAGGGCAAGCTGTTCGTCACCCATCCGCCGTCATGGGCCGACGGCCCGCACCGGGCGGGACTCGTCCGGGACGGGCAGGCCCCGCCCCGGACGGAGCGGGGCCTGCCCCCCAACGCGCCCGGGAGCCGCCCAGCGGGCGGTGACCCGTCAGTGGCGGACAGGTCCCGGCTGTCTCCCGTTAGTTCAGGGCGCGGCAGGGTGAGGGGCGGTCAGCGGGCGGACGTCGTCCCGCTCCAGGCCGCCTCTCGCATCGGGACCCACTGCCAGTCGGCCAGGCTTGGAGTGGGGCCGGCCGGCGGTGTGACGCCGTTGATGCCGTTGTCCCATGCGGAGACCTCAAGTTTGAGGTCGGCGCGGGCGGCGGCGTCGAGGTGCTTGAGGTCGATGGTCCACCGCTCGCCGTGGTAGAGGTCGTTCGTGATCGGCTTCCCCGCGCCGGTCAGTGTGGCCTCGCCTCCCCGGTAGTCGAGCACGAGCCGGGCCTCGGCCAGGCTCGCCACGACGGCGGGATCGCTGGTGACGCGCCACCGGCCGGGCCCGTCGGCCGTGATCTGCGGGGCCGCCGGCGCCGCGGAGAGGGAGTAGGTGTACCGGGCGAACGGCGCGGGCACCCGGCTGGAGCGCCACCCCGTCGCCGGCGCCAGTCCGGTGGTGGGGAAGACGTCGGCGGTGATCTTGGTTCCGGCCGGGGCGGCGAAGCGTACGTTCGGCCGCACGCCGGTCATGTCGGCGCTGCCGGTGATGATCAGACGGTTGCGTCCGTCGAGCGGGGCGACGACGGCGCCCAGGGACTCGGCCTCGCCGAGGATGATGATCCGGGCGCACACCGTGCTGGTTCCGGGCTTGCGTACGAGCAGCGAGGTGCGCTGCCCGGCCGGCACCCTCACGACGAGTTCGTCACCGGTCGTGGTCCGCGAGACGGTGCCCAGTTCGCTGGTGATCGAGACGTCCTTGCCGAAGGCGAGTGCGCGGTCCGTCCACTCCGGCGCCCAGTAGACCCATGTCGGAACGTCCTGGTCGGTGAGCTTCGCCATCGGCTCGACGGTGGCCCAGCGCAGATCGACCCCGTTCAGGTCGGTCATGACCGGGAACACGGCGGAACGGTCGGCCGGCATGGTCAGCGGCTTGTCCGGCACGGTGAGGGTGCCGCCGGCGCGCTCGATCCGGAGCTGCACGTCGGTCCGGGTCGGCAGGGCGAGGTGGTGCTGGGTGTTGTTGACGAACACGAAACCGCGTCCGGCGGTGTCGAACCGGCCGATGTAGCGCAGCCGGCGGGTCTGCGTCGGGTCGAGGAGCTGGCCGGGGTCACGGGTGATCCGCGTCCTGACCAGTTCCTCGGCGCACGTGGTGACGAAGGTGTGCAGGCGCCGGTAGCGCTGGTAGGAGTCCCTGGTCTGCCCGAACTCGCCGAGTGGCGCCTGGAAGTCGTAGGTGAGCGGCCAGTCCCCGGAGAGACCCTGGGTCTGCGTGCCGCCGTGGAACATGTAGTAGCCCAGGTAGTTGGCGCCGCGCCCGACGCTGTCGTAGGCGTGCGCCACGACGTGCCGGCTCTCGACGAGGAAGCGGTCGGTCCCCCGCATCGGGCTGCCGGTGCCCAGCTCGCAGAAGCCGCGCGGGTAGTCGAGGGTGTCGTAGAGGGCACCGCCGATGTCGGTGTTCGCGGTCCACTCGTCGGTGCCGTAGATGAATCCGGACCCCGGCTGGGTGTCCCCGCCGCGTACCCATCCGCGGTAGGTGTAGGCGCCCTGGAGGGGGAACGCGCTGTCCTTCTCGAATTGGGAGTTGGCCGTCACCGAGTAGTAGGGAACCACCATCCCGTGGTCGGCGCACATCTGCCGAAGTGTGGTGATGTGCGCCGGGTCGCCGGCGTGGAACTCGTTTTCCAGCTGGATACCGACGATCGGCCCGCCGTCCTTGACGAACATTCCTGACAGCTGAGCGGCGATCGCGGCGAAGTAGGTGTTGACCTTGGCGAGGTAGCCGGCGTCGTTGGAGCGCGCCCCGGACAGCGCGAAGTCCGGAATGCCGCCGTTGTTCGTCTCGGCGTTGATGTACGGGCCGACACGCAGCCAGACCTGCAGGCCCTGGCGCTGGGCCGCGGCCACGAAGGCGCGCAGATCCTTGCGGCCGGTCCAGTCCCAGGTGCCCTCGGGCTGTTCGTGGTGGTTCCAGAACACATAGGTGGCCACGATGTCCACGCCCGCGGCGCGCATCTTGCCCAGCTCGCGCTCCCAGCGGTGGGCCGGCTGGCGGACGTAGTGGAACTCTCCGCTCACCGGATACCAGGCGGCGCCGTTGCGGTACCACCCGTTGCGGGTGACGCCGTAGGTGATCCCTCCCGCGACACCGCCCGCGTTGACGAGGGGCGTGTCGGGGCGGGCCTCCAGTGCGGTGGCGTCCAGCCGGTACGGCGTCACCGCGATGGTCCACAGTTGGCTCGCGTCGCCCGTGTCACCGCGGATCTCGACCGCGGCGCCGGCGTCGGTGGAGGCCCCCACGACGGAGAGCAGCTTCCCGCTGGCCCGGCTGACGATCTTCACCTTGCCGCTGCCCGCGTCGTCCACGCGCCAGTGCTGGTTGCTGCCGCCGTTGGCGGACCACTGGATCACGCGGGCGCCGTCGGAGGTCTGCCCGCCGTACACGTCGAGAACCTTGCCCGACTTCATGCACATGATCGTCACCCAGCCGTCGGCCTGGTCGACGAGGCTCCAGTGCTGGTTGGCGGCGCCGGTGGCCGTCCACTGGATGATCTCGCCTCCGTCGCCGTCCTGGCCCCCGTAGACGTCGAGCAGGAACCCGCTGTGGGAGTTCGTCAGGGTGACGGGTGCTGTCGCCTCGCCCGTCGCGGCGTACGCCCGGTGAGGCGGGATCAAGCTGATGGCGGGGCCCGCGGCGAGCACCACCGCGGTGGCGCCGAGCAGCCGTAGGACGCTGCGGCGGCCCGGTCCCTGGTGGGCGTCGATCGTTCTGCTGTTCATGTCGGCTCCTCAGTGCTGTGTGTGCTCTCGCGGGGCACGGCGCCCGTGCGCCGTGCCCCTGTCCGTGCCCCGGACGGCTCGGCCGGGGCGGATTCTTCAGCGGGTCACAGGACCCATTGCTGGGTTGTGCCGCCGTGGCACGGCCACAGCCGCAGCGGGCTCCCGGCCGACGTGGTGCCGCTTCCTGCGTCCAGGCACTTGCCACCGGCTCCGGTGAGGACGCCGGCAGCGCTCAGCGTCCATTTCTGGGTGTCGCCGCCGTCGCACGGGGCGACCACGATCGCGGCACCGTCGGCGGAGCCGCCGCCCGACACGTCGAGGCACGCGCCGGTTCCGGTCTTGACGGGCCCGGAGGCGCCGCCCAGTGTCCACCGCTGTCCGGTACCGCGGGCGCACTCCTGCGATGTCACGGGGTCGCCGTTCGTCGCGGGTCCGGTGAGGCAGCGGCCCGTGGCCGGGTTCACCAGGGCGACCGCCCAGGTCTGCGCCGCCGAGTCCGCCTGACAGGTGCCGAGTCGGAGCCGGGTGCCGTTCGCGGTGCCGCCGTCGGCCGCGGTGACGCACTTGCCACCGGTGCCGGTGATGGTGCCGTCAGGGGTGAGGGTCCACCGCTGGTTGGCGCTTCCGCTGCACGGCCAGCCGACGATGGGGGTGCCGTCGGCGGAGCTGCCGCCCTCGGCGTCCAGGCACAGGCCGCCCTTGCCTGCGAGGCTGCCGTTCACCGGGTTGTACGCCCAGTCCTGGCCCTCGCTCGCGTTGCAGTCCCACAGCTGCACCTGCGTACCCGGCGACGTGGAGCCGTCGGTCAGGTCGGCGCACCTGCCGGAAGCCGGGTGGTGCAGCGGGTTGGCGCTCTGGTTGCCCACCGGAGCCGGCGCGGGGACGTGGCCTGTGGCCTTGTACACGTGCCCGGCCGTCGCGGTGAAGGTGATGCGGTCGCCGTTCCGGGCGGGCGTCACGGTCTCACCCGTGGTGGTGTCGGTCAGCGTGTGGGCGCCGGTGAACATGGGGCTGCGCACGGCGAGTTCGCCGGCGTTCGCGGGCTTGAGGGTGAAGGTGGCGTCGCCCGTGGCGGCCCAGGTCGCGCCGACCGTGACGTCGCCGCGCGCCTTGAGCCCAGTGAACGATCCCGTACGCCAGGTCCAGGGCAGGGCGGGCAGGAGCTCGATGTCGTCGTTCTGGCTCTGCAGCAGCATCTCCGTCATGCCTGCGGTGGCGCCGAAGTTGCCGTCGATCTGGAAGGGAGGGTGCGTGTCGAACAGGTTGGGGAGGGTGCTTGAGGTGAGCTGTTCGGCGAGCATCTTGTGCGCGTGGTTGCCGTCGAGCGCCCGGGCCCAGAAGTTGATCTTCCACGCCTTGCTCCAGCCGGTGCCGCCGTCGCCCCGTGCGCGGAGGGAGACCTTGGCGGCCTCGGTCAGAGCGGGGTCCTTCGCGGGCGAGATCTGGTTCCCGGGGTGCAGCGCGTACAGGTGTGAGACGTGCCTGTGGGTGTCGCCCCTGTCGTCGATGTCGTCCTTCCACTCCTGCAGCTGTCCCCAGGAACCCACGCGCAGGCCCGGGTCGAGCCGGTCGAGCGTGGTGCGCAGGCGGTCCTGGAAGGCGGTGTCGGTGCCCAGTTTCCGGGCGGCCGCGAGGGTGTCCGTGAGCAGGCCGTGGACGATCTGCTGGGCCATCGCGGCGCCGGAGGTGAACTCGCCGTGCTCGGGGGAGAAGCTGGGGGTGACGACGAGCTTGCCGTCCCGCGGGTCGGTGCGCAGGTTGTCGAGCCAGAACTCGGCCGCGCCCTTGAGCACCGGGTAGGCCCGGTCCCGCAGGAAGGCGGGGTCCTGGTTGAAGCGGTACAGGTCGTAGACCTGGGACGCCAGCCAGCCGTTGGCCTCGGGGAACCAGAACGCGGTGGGCCAGTCGTGCACTCCGGTGTAGCCGAAGGGGTTGGTCTCGTTGTGGACCACCCAGCCCGGTGATCCGAACATCTCGGTGGCGGTGGTGGCACCGGCCTGCTTCAGGTTCTCGACGAACGCGGTGAACGGGGCGGCTGTCTCGGCCAGGTTGGCCTGGGCCGCGGGCCAGTAGTTCATCTGCAGGTTGATGTTGGTGTGGTAATCGGCGCTCCACGGCGGAGAGGTCGAGTTGTTCCACACCCCCTGGAGGTTGGCAGGCAGCGACCCGGGGCGGGAGGAGGCGATCAGCAGGTAGCGCCCGTACTGGTAGAACAGTGCCTCCAACGCCCGGTCGTCCGGGGAGTTCCCGCCGGTGTAGGCGTCACGCAGCTGGTTCGTCGGCCTGTCCGGCATGACCTGCCCCAGGTCGAGCGTCACCCGGTCGAACAGGGCGCGGTTGTCCGCCACATGGGCGGCCCGGAGCGTGTCGTAGGACTTGGCCGAGGCCTTGTCCACCGCGGCCCGCACCGCCGTGCGCGGGTCCACGCCGCGGTAGGCCGGGTAGGACTGGGCGTAGTTGGTGCCGGCGTTCATGACCAGGGTGGCGCTGTCTGCGCCGGTGACCTTGACCTGCCCGCCGCTGTTGGTGACGGTGCCTCCCACGGCTTTGACCTGAATCTGCGACTCGAAGATCAGGCCGTTGTCGGCGAGTGCGCCGCGGATCGTGAGGCGGCCCTTGGCCGCCGTCGCCGTGAAGTCGGCGCGCGGCGAGGCGTAGCGCAGGGTGAAGGAGACCTTGCCGGGCCGGTCGGCCGACAGCCGGCCCACGACCGCCTTGTCCGGGTAGCTGGCGAAGTACTCGCGAGAGAAGACGGTGCCGCCGCTGGTGTAGTTCACCTTCGCCGTGGCGTCACGCACGCTCAGCGAGCGGCGGTAGCCGGAGTATTCGGACTGCTGCCCCGTCATGTCCAGGCGCAGGTCGCCGAACGTCTGGTGGGCTCCGAAGCCGGCGCGCTGCTGGCCCAGCTTGCTCGCGACCCAGGACGGGTCGGCCTTGCCGCCGGAGTCGATCGCGTCGACCACTTCCTGGATGGCGGTCGGGCGCGGAGTGGTCCAGTTGCCGAAGTTGTGGCCTGCGGATCCCGGCCCACCGGTCCACAACGTCTTCTCGTTGAACTGGAGTTGCTCCGACTGCACGCCGCCGAAGACCATGGCGCCCATGGCGCCGTTACCGATCGGCAGGGCCTCCGACTCCCAGTCCGAGGCGGGCCGGTCGTACCAGAGGGTGTGGGGGTCGGGTGCCGTGGCCGCTACCGGCTTCGGCTGTGCGGTGACGGCCGGAGCGGTCACGGACGCCGTGCCCAGCAGCAGCATCACGATGCCGAGGGCGGCCGGCGCCGCCCTCCAGGGGACGCGTTGTCGGTTCATGTCTCATCCTGCGGGTGGGGTGGGGAGGAAGGGGTACGGCTCCGGCGGGGAGCCGTACCCCTGTGTGCTCGGGCTCGGGTCACCAAGGTGAGGTGAAGGGGACCTGGGTTGCGTCGACCGTGAAGCCGTTGAAGCGGAAGGGGGTGTCGGTGTCGGAGACGCTCTCCACCTCGGCCAGCACCCCGAAGCGGGCGCTGCCGAGCCAGGAGGCGTCGACCGGGTCGCCGAGGGGGGTGAAGGTGGTGCCGTCGAGGGAGTACGACGCGGTGACGGTGCCACCGGCGCGCTGGAGGCGCAGCCACACGTCCTGCTCGACGGGGTCGGGGATGCGGCGCGGCTCCTCGGCCCAGCCGCCGCGCTCCGAGGAGAGGGTGATGGTGGGGCTGCCGTTGTTGTGCTTGCGCTGAATGGCGAGGTAGTCGTCGTCGCCGCTGTAGAGCACGAGACCGGCTTCCATGTAGCCGCGCTGGGTGCGGCCGGTCATCTTGACCGTGGCGGTGCCGGTTCCGTCACCGGTGCCGGTGAGGACGAGGTTGTGGGCGCTGTTGGCGCCCGCCCACAGGAAGCCACGGCCGGTGGGGGTGAGTTCGAGGGTGTCGCCCGGCAGGACGGCACGGTGGTCCGGCACGTCTCGTACGACGGACCACTTGTCGGTGTCCAGCCGGAGAGGCTTGGCGCAGACGGGCGACGACGGGTCCGCGCCGACGTTCAGCTCGACGGGGACACCCGCGATGTTCCCCAACTGGCTGGGGGTGGTGGGGGTGATGACGGCCTTGCCCGGGGCCTTGGCCGTGACCTTCCCGTTCGCGTCGACCACGGCCACCGTCGTGTTGCTGCTGGTGTAGGTGGTCGACGGCAGCAGCGGCAGCACCTTGTCGGCGTTCTCGGCCACCTCGTCGCTCGTGACCTGCGCCGGGTCGGTCGCCTGCAGATCCGCGCGCAGGTTCAGTCCGTTGTCGAGGTTGTTTCCCTTGATCACGGCCCCGGACGAGCCGCGGTAGGCGAACAGCGAGGTGGAGTAGGGCGACGCGGTGGCGACGGCGCGCACTTCGGTGGTGGCGCCGGGGGCCGGGCAGAGGTTCTGCGCCTGCGCGGCGAACGCGGTCTTTCGGTCGAGACGCGCGACCGTGTTGGTCGTGAAGGTGATGCCTCCGACGCTCTTGGCGTCGAGCAGCCGTACGTCGCCGGTCTCGAAGGTGTTGCTGTCGACCCGGATGTTCCGGTGGACGGGGCGGGACGGATCGACGTCCTGGTTGGTGGGCTCGACGAAGATCACCGGACTGGCGGGCCGCTTGAAGGTGTTGCGGCGGATCAGGACGTCGGTGACGGGCCCGGACTCGTACCACTGGTAGGCGTCGGAGGAGATGAAGATACTGGCCATCGACATGCCGTCGAAGACGTTGTTCTCGACGACCACGGGCTTGCGCGTGGTCACCAGCAGGCCGCGGGTGGGGATGTCGCGGAAGGTGTTCCCGCTGATCTGGACGGTCGGCGTGTAGGTGGTGTTCTCCACCACGAAGTCCCAGGGCCTGACCGAGTCGGGGAGCGGCTGGTCGAAGGTGACCGTCATGCTCGTCAGCGACTTGGCGTGGTCCCGGCCCGAAGGACCGTCGACCGCGACGACCTTGGCGGTGATGCCGGGCACCGCCGCCATGGTGCGCTTGTCCACGATCTCCACCGCGTCGCCCGGGTAGAACTGGGGGAAGCCGGCGGACTCGTTGTGCCGGTACTCCAGGTTGAGGACGTTCGGCGCGGGGCGTCCGGTGACCTCCATGTAGGTGCCGTGGATGTTGATCGCGTCGTCGTGGGCGCCGTCGAAGACGTTGCCGGTGATCAGCACACGGCCCTTGACGCCGGACATCTGGACGAAGTCCGCGAACCCGGCGGTGGTACGGCCGGACGCGGGATCCGTACGGAACTCGTTACCGGTGATGGTGATGTTCTCGCTGAGCTGGCCCACGAAGCCGAAGCCGTGCAGGTAACGCGCCTTCAGCCCCTGGACGGTGACGTTCCGTGATTCCCAGAACAGAGCGGAGGGGGTGTCGCGGGTGGTCTGCCGCATCTGGTAGACCAGCCCGCGGTCGCCGGGGGCGGTTCCCGTGGTGTAGTCGACGCGCAGCTTCCGGTCACCCAGGTCCGTCATGGCGGCCACGTCGTCGAAGAGCGGATTGGCGCCGCGCCAGGTGCGCTGCGCGGCCGGGTCGTGGATCTGCGTGTACTGCATGCCGTTCACGCCGGACCAGTACGGCTGTCCGGTGGCCGGACTCGTCTCGCCCAGCCACGTCACCTGCCGGTCCCCCACCGAGAAGCCGCTGCCCGCAGGCAGCGTCAGAACCCGGTAGGCGCGGCCGTCGGCCACCCCGGACTCGCTGACAGTGGCGTCGACGACCTTGGGGGCGGTGTAGTCGAAGCTGAAGTTCTTCACGGAGACGTTGTCGGAACGGATCGCCGCGAACGTGGTCATCAGACCGTGGAACTGCAGATGGGAGCCGCCCCCGTCGACCGTGACGTCGCGCATGTCCTCGAGCAGGATGCCGATCCGCTTGTCCCGGTAGGTCTGGTCGGCCCCGACGGTGTTGGAGACGTAGAGCTCGCGGACCTCGGCCTGCTCGGGATAGATCTGGTACGTGCCGCGCGGGAAGAAGATCCGCACCGGACCGGCGACCGTCTTGGCATGCCGTACGGCCTTGGCGACGGCGGCGGCGCTGTCACGGCTGCCGGTCGGATCGGCACCGAACGCCGTCACGTCGACAACCGTCTCGGCGGTCCGGGCGGCCCGGGCGGCGACCGCGGGCGAAGGCCCGGACAGGGCCGCGGCGAGGGCAACAGCCAACATGCCCAAGGTGGTTCGACGCCAAGGAAAGCGGAGGGACTGCATGGGGGCTCCTGCGGGGGAAGCGAGAGTGTCGACCAAACCCAAACGAAACAGCAAGTTTTCAAACACTCGCGGGGTGCCCTCATGACAACGCCACGAAAGGTCGGATGTCAATAAGCGCGCAGAGACCTCCACGAACGATCTCAGCTGCTACCCAGGTGCGCGGAGCAACGGCGACGCGCCACCCCAGGGGCCAGGCACAGCGCGCTACCCCTTCCGCTGACAAGGCCATCCATATACGATCCGGTCAAAACCGGTGGCTTCCCGCGAGCAAATCAACGGCCGGGGACTTCTCCCGATTCGCGGATCTCGCACTCCAGGCAGAGAGAGGACATCCGATGAATCCTGCGCCGGCGAGAGCGAGGGAAGCGGTACTTGGTCGCCGGAAGGCATCGCGGGCGGGGCGTCCCCGCGCGAAGTGGACCGAGGGGACGTATGCCGAGCGCCATGCAAGCGGACGGCGGGCGCTCCGTCTGAGTGATGTGGCACCGACAGTCCGCTTGACGCACGTCGACGCACCGCAGGTGCTGGACAAGGGCGTGGCCGGGGAGAGCCGAGCGAGTCTGCGGGAGCCGCCGTAGTCGCCGAGGGGGCGGCGGCGCCGAGGGAGAGAGCGCTGACTTCAACGGCGCCACGTCCCAGCGGGCGTCGGCAGCTCGCGGTCACGGCTACGGTTGCGGCTGCGGCTGCGGCTGCGGCTGCGGCTCCAGTCGAAGACGCAGGCCCGCCACGCGCCCGTCGACGGCGAGCGCGGTGCCGGTGATCGACCCGGCCGCGGGGCCTGCCACGGCGCCGACGCCGGCGTTGTCGACGAGAACGTCGAGACCGCCGAGCTCCTCGACGGCCGCGGCCACCGCCGTACGGACCGAGGTGTGGTCCCCGGCGTCGGCCCGGTAGCGGTTCGGGATGTGGCCGCTGTCGAGGATCGCGACGCTGGCTCCGCGTGCGGTGAGACTCCGGGCGGCCGCCGGTCCGATCCCGGAACCCCCGCCGGTGACGATGGCCCGCAGGGTGTGAAGCTCGGTCATGTCCATGGTGTTCGGATGTTTCACGCCCCACGCGAAGCGGCGAGCGCTCGCCTGGAACGCGTTCTCCCTGCTGGTCTGCCCTCTTGGGCTTCCCGCCCGCATGGATATGCTGGATTCATCAGAGGTCTACGAAGGAGGCGAAGTGCAGGTCACCGACGCGGCGATCGAGAAGATCAAGGCGATGATCGTCAGCGGAGAGCTGCGCCCCGGCATGCGGCTTCCCAAGGAACCCGACCTCGCCGAGCGTCTCGGACTCTCCCGCAGCTCCCTGCGCGAGGCCGTCAAGGCCCTCTCGCTCATCCGTGTTCTCGACGTCCGCCAGGGCGACGGAACCTACGTCACCAGCCTTGAACCCCGCCTGCTGCTCGACGCGCTGGGCTTCGTCATCGACTTTCACCAGGACGACACCGTGCTGGAGTTCCTGGCGGTACGACGCATCCTCGAACCCACCGCCACGGCCATGGCGGCCCGGCAGATGCCGGACGCCGACATCGCGGAGTTGCGCGAGCTCCTCGACGCTCTCGGCGAGGACCCGAGTCTGGACGAGCTCATCGAGAACGACCTGGAGTTCCATCGCAAGATCGCGGCCGGTTCCGGCAACACGGTGCTCTGCTCGCTGCTGGACGGCATCTCCGGCCCCACGGCCCGCGCCAGGGTATGGCGCGGACTGACCGAGAAGGACGCTGTGGTGCGTACCCGCGAACAGCACCGCGCGATCTGCGACGCCATCGCGGCGCGTCGGCCGGAGGTGGCCCAGGCGTGGGCCACCGTGCACATCTCCGGCGTCGAGGAGTGGCTCCGGGAGACGCTCGGATCCAAGGCTCCGACACCCCCGCACGACGCGGTCCCCTAGGCTCCGGCCCTCCAGGAACTGCAGCGCCACGATGGCGGTCATGGAGGCCAGGCGCACATGGCCCGCCCTAACTATGGTGTCCCACCACATACACCCCTGACCTGCGCCTTCCTACGGTATGGCGACACCGAAACGTCCCCGTACCCGCCTGGAAGTGGTGCACATGGCCGCCGCAACAACCTCCCCGACGCCACCCGGATCGCTCAAGCGCATCGTCGCCGCCAGCCTGATCGGCACCACCATCGAGTGGTACGACTTCTTCCTCTACGGCTCCGCCGCCGCGCTCGTCTTCAACAAGCTGTTCTTCCCGGACTCCGACCCCGTCGTCGGCACGCTGCTGTCCTTTCTGACGTACGCCGTCGGCTTCGCGGCGCGACCGCTGGGCGCGCTGGTGTTCGGGCACTACGGTGACCGCCTCGGCCGCAAGAAGCTGCTGGTGCTCAGTCTGCTGCTGATGGGCGGGGCGACCTTCGCGATCGGTCTGCTGCCGACCCACGCGACGGTCGGGACGGCCGCGCCCGTGCTGCTGACCCTGCTCCGGCTGGTCCAGGGCTTCGCGCTGGGCGGCGAGTGGGGCGGCGCGGTGCTGCTCGTGTCCGAGCACGGGGACGCCGAGCGGCGCGGGTTCTGGGCCTCGTGGCCGCAGACCGGGGCGCCCGCGGGCCAGTTGCTCGCGACCGGTGTGCTGTCACTGCTGACCGCCGTCCTGTCCGACGACGCGTTCACCTCCTGGGGCTGGCGGATACCGTTCCTGCTCTCCGGTGTCCTGGTGATCGTCGGTCTGTGGATCCGTCTGTCCGTCGACGAATCGCCCGTCTTCCGGCAGGCGCTGGCGCGGGCCGAGGCCCGCAAGGCCGAGGCCGGGGCCGTCGCCGAGAAGCTGCCGCTGGTCTCCGTGCTGCGCCACCACTGGCGTGACGTGCTGGTCGCGATGGGCGCCCGCATGGCGGAGAACATCAGCTACTACGTGATCACGGCGTTCATCCTCGTCTACGCCACCACCTCGGCAGGTGTGTCCAAGCAGACCGCCCTGAACGCGGTACTCATCGCTTCCGCCGTCCACTTCGCGGTGATCCCGCTGTGGGGCGCGCTGTCGGACCGGATCGGCCGGCGTCCCGTCTATCTGCTGGGCGCGGCCGGTGTGGGCCTGTGGATGTTCCCCTTCTTCGCGCTCGTCGACCGTGCCTCCTTCGGCAGCCTGGTCCTCGCCGTCACCGTGGGACTGGTCCTGCACGGCGCGATGTACGCCCCGCAGGCCGCGTTCTTCTCGGAGATGTTCGCGACCCGGATGCGCTACTCGGGCGCGTCGATCGGCGCCCAGTTCGCCTCGGTCGCGGCCGGCGCCCCCGCCCCGCTGATCGCCACCGCGCTGCTCGCCGACTACGACAGCTCGACGCCGATCGCGCTGTACGTCATCGCCGCCGCCGTACTGACGCTCATCGCGGTCGGCCTGGCCAAGGAGACCCGCCACCGCGACCTGGCCGAGGTCGACTCCCCCGCCGACGCCGAGGACGCGGCGGTGACCCGCCCGGCCGACGCGCACACCGTCTGACCTCCCCCTCCCCCACCGGCCCCCGTAAGCCCCAGGCGTACGGGGGTCAGTGCTGTGCGCGCGACGCCAGCCGGTGCAGGCGCAGGGCGAGCTGGATCTCCAGGGAGCGGGCCGGGCTCTGCCAGTCGCCGCCGAGGAGTCTGCCGACGCGGTCCAGCCGCTGGGCGACGGTGTTGACGTGGACGTGCAGGTCGTCCTTGGTGCGCGCGGGGCTCATCCCGCAGGCGAAGTAGGCGTCGAGTGTGCGCACCAGGTCCGTGCCACGGCGTTCGTCGTAGGTGAGGACCTGGCCGATCGTGCGGTCGACGAAGCCGGCGATGTCCCGGTCCCCGGCGAGCAGCAGTCCGAGGAAGCCGAAGTCCTCGGCGGCGGCCCCGTCGCCGGTACGGCCGAGCAGGCGCAGCGCGTCGAGGCAGCGGCGGCCCTCGCTGTAGGCCGCGGCGACGGCGTCGGGGTGGGCGGTGAGTCGCTCGACCGGCGCGGAGGCGCCGACGGTGACGGCCTCGTGGACCGCGGTGCCGAGCTGGCGTGCGGTGCGGCGGGCGAGGTCGGTGGCGGTGTCGTCGCGGGTGAGCGGCAGCAGCAGGACGGTGCCGCCGTCGCGGGCGGCGGCCAGGCCCTGGCGGGTGGCGGCGAGGTGGGAGGCGGCCGACCACAGGCGTCTGCGGGCGGCGGCCTCGTGCTCGGCGTCGGCCGCGGGTCCGTCGAGGCGAGCGGCCAGCACCACATGGGTGGCGTCCAGGTCCGCGTGCAGCCGGGAGGCGCGTTCGCGCAGCAGACGGGGGTCGCGGTCGCGGGCGTCGAGGAGGTCGTCGAGCAGCTCGCCGCGCACCCGGTGCTCGGCCTCGGCGGCGGAGCGGCGGGCGAGCAGCAGCAGGGAGGTGACCATGGCGGCGCGCTCCAGGGTGCGCTGGTCGACGGGGTCGAGGCCGGGGTGCCCGCGCAGGACGAGCGCGCCCAGCAGTTCGCCGCCCGCGGAGACCGCGGCGATCCAGTCGTCGTCGTGCGGGACGGCGTGGCCCTCGGCGCGGGAGGCCTCCAGGGCACGCGCGGGTGCGGCGCCGGCCTCGGTGAACTCGACGGTGCCCTCCAGTACCTCGGATACGGCGGCGGCCACGTCGTGCACCCCGCCGCCGCGCAGCACCAGTTCGGCGAGGCGGTCGTGGACGTCGGAGGCGCGTTCGATGACGCCGCTGCGGTCCCGGATGATCTCGTTGGCGCGCTCCAGTCCGGCTAGTGCGGAGCGGGTCTCGGTGAGGAGGTTGGCGGTGTCGATGGCCGCCGCGGCGAGGGCGGCGAAGGAGCCGAGCAGCGCTATCTGCTCGCGCTCGAAGACCCTGGCCCGGCGGTCGGCCGCGTAGAGCACGCCGATCACGGTGTGCCCGAGCATCAGCGGTACGCCGAGGATGGCCACCAGGCCCTCGTCGTGGACGCCCGTGTCGATGGTGGTGGTGTGCTGGAAGCGCGCGTCCTTGAAGTAGTCGTCGGTGACGTACGGGCGGGCGGTCTGGGCGACCAGTCCGCCGAGGCCCTCGCCCATGCCGAGGCGCAGTTGCTGGAAGCGGGCGGCGACCGAGCCCTCGGTGACGCGCATATAGGTGTCGCCGCGCACCGGGTCGTTCAGGCTGAGGTAGGCCACGTCGGTGCCGAGCAGCGAGCGGGCGCGCTGGACGATCGCCTGGAGGACGGCGTCGAGGTCTCTGAGGCCCGCCAGGTCGTGGGCGGTCTCGAACAGGGCCGACAGCTCGGCCTCACGGCGGCGGCGCCCCTCCAGCTCGGAGCGGACGCGCAGGGCGAGCAGCTTGGCACGGTCGAGCTCCGCGATCCGGGCGGCGGACCGGCCCTGCGCGCGGGCGGCCAGCACCGGCTGCTCGTAGGCGTCGGCGGAGGCGCCTCGGGCGAGCAGCTCCAGGTAGGGCGCCTCGGTGCCGGCGGTGGGTTCGGCGGGCGCAGGCAGGGCATCGCCGCCGAGGGCTGCGGCCGCGCCGGGCGGGCCGGCCGCGCCGAGGGGCTCGGCGGCGGTCGGTTCGGCGGACTGCACGTGATCGCGGGACATGCTCACAGGATTCCCCATGACCGGGGCGCACCGGCAGCCCTGTGGAAAACTCCGGGCGCCCCGGTCGCGGCCGTGCTCAGTGCGCGGTCCAGCCGCCGTCGAGGGCCAGGGAGGTGCCGGTGACGAACGAGGCCGCGGGGCCGCAGAGGTAGGCCACGGCCTCGGCGACCTCTTCCGGTTCGATCAGGCGTTTGACCGCGCTGTCCTGGAGGAGCACCTCGGCGAGAACGCGTTCCTCGGGGATGCCGTGTGCCCGTGCCTGGTCGACGAGCTGCTTCTCGACCAGGGGTGTGCGGACGTAGCCGGGATTGACGCAGTTGGAGGTGACGCCGTGGGAGGCGCCTTCCAGGGCGGCGGTCTTGGACAGGCCTTCCAGTCCGTGCTTGGCGGCGACGTAGGCGGACTTGAAGGGGGAGGCGCGCAGGCCGTGGACGGAGGAGATGTTCACGATGCGGCCCCAGCCCTGCCCGTACATGTGGGGCAGGGCGCCGCGGATGAGCCGGAAGGGGGCTTCCAGCATCACGGTGAGGACGGTGTGGAAGACGTCCGGCGGGAAATCCTCCAGGGGCCGGACGAGCTGCAGTCCCGCGTTGTTGACCAGGATGTCGGTGCCTGCGGCGGAGAGTTCCGCGGCGTCCAGGTCGGTGAGGTCCAGCATGTGGGGTTCGACGGTGCCGGGCAGGCCCGTGGCGTCCTCGGCCAGGGTCTGCAGGCCCGCGTCGTCGCGGTCGACCGCTCTGACCTTGGCCCCGGCGGCCGCGAGGCGCAGGGCGCAGGCGCGGCCGATGCCGCCGGCGGCGCCGGTGACGAGGGCGGTTCGGCCGCCGAGGTCGAGTGCGGAGGCGGGTGAGCCCAGGAGGGCTGAGGGCGGGGTCATGGTCCGACCCTAGGCAGGGCCGGGACCCCGACCGATGTGGTCAGACCCCACACTTCATTCGGAAGTCATAGGCGCGAACCATGTGGGTTCGTCGGACAGCGCCTGCTTGATCCTGAACTGCTGCGAGGCCGTCATCTGCGGCAGCGCGTCCAACTCGAACCAGCCGACGGCCAGCGACTCGTCGTCGCCCACGACCGCCTCGCCGCCGACGGCCCGGCAGCGCAGGGTGATGTCCATGAACTGGCACCGGTCGCCGTTGGGGTAGGTGACCTCCTTGCCGGACCTGATGGCCACGATCCGCTCGACGACGCAGCGCACGCCGGTCTCCTCGAACACCTCGCGCACCGCGCACTCGGCGGGCTGCTCCCCCGGGTCGGGGATGCCGGAGATCACGCACCACCGGTGGTTGTCGGCACGCTGGCCGAGCAGCACCCGGCCCGAGTCGTCGAGGACGACCGCGCTGACGCCGGGGAGCCAGAGCAGTTGGTGGCCCGCGGAGGCCCTGAGCGTGCGTATGAAGTCAGGCGTAGGCATGCCACGACCCTAACCGAAGCGATCTTGGGTCCTGACGGGTTCTGGGCGGATGTACCGCTACGCGCCACCGGCCCGCCGTGCGCGCACCCCCGCGGTGACGGCCCGGCCGAGCCCGCCCGCCGCGACCAGCACCAGGGCGATCTCGGGCAGGATGCCCAGCCGGGTGGCGGGTGTCTCGGAGGACCGCAGCGGCACCTCCTGGACCAGGGAGCCGGCCACGAACATGCCGGTGCGCTGGGTGATGGTGCCGTCGGGCAGGATGACCGCGCTGACGCCGCTGGTCACCGGCACGGTGACGGTACGGCTGTGCTCGACGGCCCGGATCCGGGACATGGCGAGCTGCTGGTAGGTCATCTCGCTGTGGCCGAAGGTGGCGTTGTTGCTGGGTACGGAGATCAGCTGGGCGCCGCCGGTGACGGTGTCGCGCACCGCCCAGTCGAAGGCGGCCTCGTAGCAGGTGGCCAGGCCGATCCTGGCACCGGCGACGGTGAACACACCGGGCTTGTCGCCCCGGCTGAAGTCCTGGCGGACCATCCCGGTCCAGCTGTCGTTGATCGCGCCGACGAGCGGGCGCAGCGGGAGGTACTCCCCGAAGGGCTGGATCTGCCGCTTGTCGTAGGTGTCCACGGGGCCCTTGTCCGGGTCCCACAGGATCTGCTCGTTGAGGAGCCTGCCGTCGCGCTCGACCACTCCGCCGACCGAGATGGGCGCACCGATCGCCTTGGCGGCGCCGTCGATGACCGCGCGGGCGTCGTAGTTGGCGAAGGGGTCGATGTCGGAGGAGTTCTCCGGCCACAGCACCACGTCGGGGCGGGCCACCCGGCCCGCGTCGACCTCGGCGGCCAGCCGCAGCGTCTCCCGCGCGTGGTAGTCGAGCACGGCCCGGCGCTGGGAGTTGAAGTCGAGACCCGCGCGCGGGACGTTGCCCTGGACGACGGCCACGGTGAGGGTGCCGTCCTCCGCCTTGTCGCTGACCAGGGTGCGGGCCGCCAGCGCCCCGGCGACCGGCACGGCCACACCGAGCAGGGCCACGGCCGCCGCGCCGCGCCGCCACACGCGCGTGCGCCGCCGTTCCTGGACCAGGCGTACGACGTCGTAGAGCCCGAAGCCGCACAGGACCACCGCGAAACCGAGCACGGGGGTGCCGCCGAGGGCGGCCAGCGGCAGGAAGACGCCGTCGGCCTGGCCGAAGGCGACCTTGCCCCAGGGGAAGCCGCTGAAGGGCACACGCGCGCGTGCCGCCTCGCCGGCGGTCCACACGGCCGCGGCCCACAACGGCCAGCCGGGCAGCTTCGACACCGCGGCGACGCCCGCGCCGACCAGCGCGACGAAGACCGCCTCGATCACCACCAGGGCGAGCCAGGGCCCGGGGCCCACCTCGACACCCGTCCACACCAGCAACGGCAGCAGGAAGCCCAGGCCGAAGAGGTAGCCGAGGCCGAGGGCCGCCTTGAACCCGCGACCGCGCAGCACCCAGCCGAAGACGGCGAAGGCCGGCAGGGCCAGCCACCACAGGGTGCGCGGCGGGAAGCTGACGTAGAGGAGCACTCCGGAGAGCGCCGCGGCGACGGCCGGCACCAGGCGCAGCAGCCGCGCGCCGCGCCGAGCGGGCTGCGTCTGCGGGAGGGCCTGGTCCGACTCGCCCACGGAGGTTGCGGTGACGGTCACTCCCGGAGTGTACGGCGGGTGACGTGGGCGCCGACAGCGCGGTCCGCGGGGGCGGGCCCGCTCCGAGCAGGCCTGGAGGCGGTCACGGCCGCGCTGGACCGGTGCGGCCGGCTCCGGCGCCGCGACGCCTTGCGGCCCGGCCCGGCCGGGGTTCTGCCACAACGTTTCTGCACGGCTCGCCCCCAGTCCTCCCCGTGCCGCCGCCGGGCGGCTACGGTGAGCCGCAGCCGCGCGGACCACTTCGTACGGCGTCGGGCATGACGGGGCAACCGGGGTGGGACGGGACAGACGGGGTCCGAATCCACCGCGACGGCGCTACGGTGTGCCCGAGCCGTACGACCGGTCCTTGGGGGGCCGAGGGCGTGCGGGGGACGGTCGGGGGGCCGGGGTACGGGGGGACAGGTGAGCTGGACAGGAATGGCGTCCGCGGCGGGGGCGGAGGAGGCCCACGGCGACAGGCGCCGGGGTTCCGATGCCGCGGGTGTGGTGGTGCTGGGGGCCTGTGCCGCCTGGGCGGTGATCTCGGCGTCCGTGCACGGCGGCCGCCCCGAGGGCATGCTGCTCGCGGTGCTGGCCGTGGCCGCCGGGCACTCCGCCGGCCGGATCTGCGGCGCGCTGCTGCCGGTCGCCGCGCCCTGTGCCGCCGCGCTGGCCGGACTGGGCCTCGCGGTCGCCCCGCCCTATCTGACGCCGGGGGCGCAGCCCGGGGCGCCGTTGGGTCACGCGGGCGCGAGCGCCGCGCTGCTCGTCCTGTGCACGGGCGCCGCCTGCTGTGCCGCCTGGGCGACCCCGGTGCCGTCCCTGCGGCTGCTGCTGCGGCTGCTGGCGGGCGGGATCGCCCTGGCCGCCGTCGCGCTGGGATCCACGGCCGGGGCCGTGCTCTGCGCGGTGGTGCTGCTGTGCTCGCTGGCCGCCGGGGGTACGCGCAGCCGGGGGCTCGGCGTCGCGGGCCTCGCGGTTGCGGCTGCCATGGTCACGGTGACGCTCTGGGCCGTCGCCGAACGCGCCCTGCCGGACGGCCTCGCCGTGTCCCTGGAGAGCAGGCTGACCGCCCGGCGCGTAGAGCTGTGGCGGGACGCCGTGCGTCTGGCGCACGACGATCTCCTGCTGGGCGTGGGGCCGGGCCGCTTCGGGGAACTGAGCCCGGCGGCGGCCGGGGCGCCCTTCCCCGACGGCAAGCCGCACTCGGCGCCGCTCCAACTGCTGGCGGAGCAAGGGTTGGTCGGCCTGGTTCTGCTGGCCGCCGCGTTCGTGTGGGTGCTGCACACACTGTGGCGCAACGCCCCCACCACCCCAGTCGCCCTGACCGCGGGCGCGGCCCTCATCGCGGTCGCGGCCGTCGCGGCGGTCGGCAACGCGCTCAGCTTCACCGCGGTGTCGGTCGGCGCGGGCCTGCTGGCGGGCCTGGCCACGGCCAGGCCGCTGGCCGAACAGCCCTATGACGGCGGGGCCCGGTCCGAGGACTGAGGCCGCGGAGCCCGGTCCGAGGACTGAGGCCGTGCGGCGCGCCGCTGAGCACTGCGAGCGAGGACGGACCCCGACGTCAGTGCGCGGTGCCCGTCGTGCTCGCGCGCAGGCGGTCCCTGATGACCCGGACGGCCGCCTCGGCGTTGTCCACGGTGATCGTGAAGGTGTGTCCGTCCCACATGCGCAGCACGACGCCTTCGCCCCGGCGTACGACGACTGCGGTGCCCTTCTCGGGCCGCCACCGGTAGCCCCAGCCGCCCCAGTGCCGCGGCGTGACGTGCGGGGCGAAGTCGGCTCCGGCCACGTGCGAGAGGGGGATGCGGCGGCGCGGCACACCGATGTGCCCGCAGCGCACCTCCAGGGACTCCTTGTCGACCCGCAGCGCCACGTGCACGAAGGCGAGCGTGCCGAACAGGACCAGCAGCCCGCCCGCGATGCAGCCGACGACGGCCATCACCAGGGGGGCCGTGCCGGAGGTCCACGGGGAGGCCACGGCCAGTTCGATGCCGAGCGCCACACAGGCGGCACCGACCAGCGCGAGCAGCCACTGGAACCGGTTGGTGGCCCGGCCGGTCCAGACATCGGGATGCGACGAGTCGTCGCGGTGGACGTGCTGCCTCATGCCTTTGAGGTTACTCAGGTTTCGCTCCGCGGGTACCGGGTCGCGGAGAGTGACTGGTCCGGACGGGCGTGGCGGGAAGCGAGCGTGCCGCGTGGGGAGGCGCGGGGGTCGCGTGGGGACCCTCGGAGGAGTGGGGCACCCTCGGAGGAACGGACCGCACCCGACCTGTCGCCGGTGGCGCCGGCTACCTCAGATCCGCCGCCTGGCTGACCGCCGGAAGCAGCCGGCCTTCCTCGTAGGCCAGCGCCGGCGCGGGCAGGACGCCCTCACGGCCGCTGAGCAGCACGGTGAGCGTGCCGAGAGCGGGCGCCTCGGGGGCCGGATGCTCGCCGATACGGCGCAGGGCCTGCGCGGCGACCGCCCCGGCGGAGCCGTGCAGGACCAGCGGCGGCATTCCGGGGCGCTGCACGGCGGCGCGGATGCGCTCGGCGACGAGTTCGTAGTGGGTGCAGCCCAGGACGACGGTCGTCACGTCCGGCGGGGTGAGGGCGGCGGCCGCGGTGACCGCTGTGTCGATGGCCGCCTCGTCCGCGTGCTCGACGGCCTCTGCGAGACCCCAGCAGGGCACCTCGGCGACCGAGACGCCGTCGGCGTGGTCGCGGATCAGGCCCCGCTGGTAGACGCTGCCGGTGGTGGCTGGGGTCGCCCAGATCGCCACCGGCCCGCCGCCGGCCGCGGCCGGCTTGATCGCCGGGACCGTGCCGATGACCGGCAGGGTGGGTTCGAGGCGGGCGCGCAGAGTGTGCAGGGCGTGCACGGTGGCGGTGTTGCAGCCGACGATCAGGGCGTCGGGCCGTCGCGCGGCGGCGGCCTCGGCGACGGCCAGGGCACGCCGCGTGAGGTCCTCGGGGGTGCGTGGGCCCCAGGGCATGCCTTCGGGGTCCAGGGAGAGCACGAGATCGGCGTCGGGGCGCAGGCGGCGCACCGCGGCGGTGGCCGCCAGCAGGCCGATTCCGGAGTCCATGAGCGCGATCTTCACCCGGCCACGATAGTCGATGTGCTCCTGCGGGCCCGGCGCTTGGGGCACACTGCGCGGGTGGGCGCCTTCTTGTGGATCTCCGCCGGATCACTCGCCGCCTGGCTGTGGCTGTTGCTCTGCCAGGGCTTCTTCTGGCGTACCGACGTGCGCCTTCCGCCGCGCCGGGATCCGGACACCTGGCCGTCGGTGTGCGTGGTCGTGCCGGCCCGGGACGAGGCGGCCGTACTGCCGTCGAGTCTGCCCTCGCTGCTCGCGCAGGACTATCCGGGGCGCGCGGAGGTGTTCCTCGTCGACGACGGCAGCACGGACGGGACCGGCGAGCTGGCACGCGAGCTGGCACGGCGGCGGGGTGGGCTGCCGCTCACCGTGGGGTCGCCGGGCGAACCTCCGGCGGGCTGGACGGGCAAGCTGTGGGCGGTCCGGCACGGCATCGCGCTGGCACGCGCGCGTGAGCCCGAGTATCTGCTGCTGACGGACGCCGACATCGCGCACGCCCCGGACAGTCTGCGCACGCTGGTGGCGGCCGCGCTCACCGGGGGCTTCGACGCAGTGTCGCTGATGGCGCGGCTGAGGGTGGCGAGCGGCTGGGAGCGGCTGGTCGTCCCGGCGTTCGTCTACTTCTTCGCGCAGCTCTATCCGTTCCGCCGCATCGGCCGCAGGGGATCGCGCACGGCGGCCGCGGCGGGCGGGTGTGTCCTGCTGCGGACACAGGCGGCCGAACGGGCCCGTGTCCCGGACGCGATCCGGCACGCGGTGATCGACGACGTGGCGCTCGCGCGGGCGGTGAAGAAGGACGGCGGCCACATCTGGCTGGGGCTCGCGGACCGGGTGGACAGCGTACGGCCGTATCCGCGCCTGGCCGACCTGTGGCGGATGGTCTCGCGCAGCGCCTACGCGCAACTGCGGCACCACCCGCTGCTGCTGGCGGGCACGGTGGCCGGGCTGGCGCTGGTGTACCTGGTGCCCCCGGTGGCCCTGGTCCTGGGGCTCGTGACGGGGAGCGCGGCGACGGCGGTGCTCGGCGGCGCGGCGTGGCTGGTGATGGCCGGTACGTACGTGCCGATGCTCCGTTACTACGGCCAGCCGTTGTGGCTCGCCCCGCTGCTGCCGTTCACCGCGTTCCTGTATCTGCTGATGACGGTCGACTCGGCCGTGCAGCATTACCGGGGGCGGGGTGCGGCCTGGAAGGGCCGCACCTACACGCGCCCGGACACGGTCGGCGACGAGGGCTGACCGTGTCCCCTTAATTGCCGGGCGCCACAGAAATTACGGTGGGCGTCCTCTTCATTACCGTGGGCGTCCTACTTACGGCCGGGCGTCCAGTTCATTCCCCAGCCATAGGCGTAGTCCACGGTCCGCTGGGGGCTGACGCCGCGTTCGGGCACCAGGTAGCGGGCCTCGCGCTGGACGATCAGGTCGTTGCCCGTGTTGGTGATCAGTGCGAGGGCGCACACGGTCGAGGGGACGGTGCACTCGTCCAGGGAGAACTCGATCGGGGCGCCGTACTGCGGCTGCAGGGTGACCGTGGCGTGCAGGTCGGCGAAGGAGCGGGCGCCCTCGTAGATGGTCACGAAGACGAGGATGCGCCGGAACCACTGCTTGTGGTCGAGGTTGACGGTGAGGTTCTCGCCGCTCGTCACGGCACCGGTGCGGTCGTCGCCGTCGAGTTGGATGAACGGCGGCTGGTGCAGCGAGCCGAAGGCGTTGCCGAGTGCCTGCACGACGCCCTTGCTGCCGTCGGTGAGCTCGTAGAGGGCGCACAGGTCGAGGTCGAGGTCGGCGTGCATCGCGACCGGGCGGCCGAGCTTGCTCGCCCAGCCCGAGAACTGCTTGCGCACCTGCCAGTTGAGGTTCACCCGCATCCCGCCGGAGGTGCCGCCCTGCTTGGTCAGCGACACCGAGGGCGCCGCCTTGGTGAGCGTGACCTTGGACAGGCTCACGGGCTGGGCGGGCGGCGCCGGCGGCGGAGCGGGCATGGTGACGGGCGGGACGGGCGGGATCGGCTGCGCGGCGAGTGTCGGCATCGTCGACTGCGAGGGAGCGGGCGCCACCGGGGGCGCCATCGGCTGCGCCGCGGGAGGCGCCGCGTGCTGGGGCTCGTCCACGGTGATGCCGAAGTCCGTGGCGAGGCCCTCCAGGCCGCGGTCGTAGCCCTGGCCGACCGCGCGGAACTTCCAGGCACCCTGGCGGCGGTAGAACTCGCCCAGCACGAAGGCCGTTTCGACGGACGCGCCCGCGCTGTCGAAGCGCGCGGCGACCGTGCCCCGGGCGGCGTCGCGGACCTCGATGCAGAGGCCGGGGACCTGCCCGAAGGTGCCGCCGTCGCACGAGGCGGCGAGCACCACGGTCTCCACCGAGGGCTCCACGCGCGCGAGGTCGACGAGGATCGTGTCGGTGACCTGCCCGCCGGCGTCGCGCTTGCCCTCGTGGCGTACGGCGCCCGAGCCGTGGGCCGGCTGGTTGTAGAAGACGAAGTCCCCGTCGGACCGTACCTTGCCTCCGACCAGCAGCAGGGCCGAGGCGTCGGCGTCGGGCACCCCGGGGCCGGAGCGCCATCCCAGCTCGACCCGCAGGGCCGTCGTGGGCACCGGAACGTTGGAACCCTTCGGCATTGACATGTCCGCCCCCATCGCGGGTCACCGCGCCAGGCCGGGGCCCGGCGGTTTTCGATGTCTTGTGTGTGCGCCCAACCTATGCGCACCGGCCCGGAAGGCCCATCCGGAAGGCCGGAACACCGCCCGTCCAACCGCCGGTAACCCCCTTGGAACTGAGCATTTACACGATCCAAGCGGGGATTGCCGCCCCTTTTTCTCCGAATTCGCTCGCATTGGGGATCCGGCGTCACCTCGGACACGGAAATCAACCCTCTTATCGGTCTCCCCAACCAGCACATCGTGGGCTTAACTTATGTGCCATGACCTCCCCCCGCTCCACCTATGGCGGCGGCTATTACTCCGCCTCCTTCCCGGACACCCCGATCTACGACTCGCTCGTCGCCGAGCGGGGCACCCCTCAGATCGCCCCGATCCGGGTCCCCGCCGCGTACGACATGCCGGGCAGCAATCTGCCCGCGCTGCCGTCGGCGCTGCCCGCCCTCCCGGCAGCCCCGTCCCAGCCCTCCTACGGCTACCCCCAGCAGCCGCAGCCCGCACCGCTGCACCAGGCCGTGCCCACGGGGTACATCCCGCAGCAGGCCGCCGCGCCCCGCGGTTACCCCGGCCCGCAGCCGCCGCGTCCGCCGATGCCGGGTGCCGCCGGCTACGAGGCGATGCGTCCCGCGGCTCCGCGTCCGGCCCCCGCGCCGTACCAGGATCCGTACAACAACCAGCAGTACCGCGGCTACTGAGATCCTCCGGGCTGTCGGCGCCGAATGGCACGATGGACCCATGGGGATCGCAGAGCTGCAGTCGATACACGTCCATCCGGTCAAGGCACTGCGGGGTGAGAACCCTCGTGAGGCCGTCGTGGAGCCCTGGGGGCTGGCCGGAGACCGACGCTGGGTGCTGATCGACGACGGGGGAAAGGTCGTCACACAACGCCAGCAGCCGCGCCTCGCGCTGGCCGCCGCCGGGCTCGTGCCCGGCGGCGTCGTGCTGTCCGCGCCCGGACTTCAGCCGCTGACGGTCGCCGTGCCCGAGCCGGTGGACATGGTCACGCTCGAGATCTTCGGCTTCAAGGTGGAGGGGGTCCTCGCCGACAAGGACGCGCACGCCTGGTGCAGCGACTTCCTCGGTGTCCCGACCCGTCTGGCGTACATGCACGCCCCGGCCACGAGCCGCCCCGTCGACCCCGGCTACGCGCTGCCCGGCGAGTACGTGTCGTTCGCGGACGGCTACCCTCTGCTGATCGTCTCGGCGTCCTCGCTGGAGTCTCTCAACTCCCTGATCGCACAGGGCGCTCACGCCGCCGAGGGGCCGTTGCCGATGAACCGCTTCCGCCCGAACCTGGTCGTGACCGGCACCGAGCCCTGGGCCGAGGACGACTGGTCGCGCATCGCCGTCGGCGACGTTGTCTTCCGCGTGCCGAAGATGTGCGGGCGCTGCGTGGTGACCACGACCGATCAGAGCACCGCCGCGCGCGGCAAGGAGCCCCTGCACACGCTCGGCCGCCACCGGCGTTTCGCGGGGTCGCTGGTGTTCGGGCAGAACCTGGTGCCGCTGACGCGCGGCACGGTCCGGGTCGGGGACCCGGTCCGCATCCTCGAATAGCACCCGACTCCGACAGCGACACCGAGTCCGGCTCCGGCTCCGGCTCCGGCAGCGACAGCGACATCCCCAGCTCCGGCTCCCTCCGTGGCCCGGTCTCCGGCTCCCTCCCCGGCTGCTGCCGCCCGGCGCCGCCCGGCCGTTCCCCGACTGCCGCCCCGGCCCCGCCCGGCTCTTCCCCGCTCCGGCCTCCCGTCGGCCGCCGGGGCGGGTTCGGGCGGGTTCGCGGGAACCCCGCCGGGGCGGCCGGTCGTTGGGCTTCGTGAGAAGTGCATGAGAGGTCCCGGCCCGGCGTGAAGTCGCCCTCCAGCAAGGTGACGTCGCTCTCTCTTGGACCGGGTCCCGGGCGGGCGCCTCCGGCAGGAGGTATCACGGAGCGGGGAAGGGGGTTCGGACGTGCGGGCGATCAGTGGGCTCTGGCGCTGGCGGCACAATCCGTTGCGCCGTGGGACCGATCTCGCCGAGGCGTGGGTGTGCCTGGTGACCCTGCTCCTGATGGTTCTCGCCGCCCCGCTGACAGGCACTCTGGTGGGCTCCGCCGCGCAGGACACTCTCCAGCGGTCCGTGCGCGAACAGCACCGCCAGCGATACCAGGTGACGGCCGAGGTGATCCGTCGGCTGGAGCGGAACGCGCTGGGCGCGGACCCGGAGACTGCCGCGCGGGACACCCGTACCCGGGTGCTCGCCGGCTGGTCCGCCCCGGACGGGACCGAGCAACGGGCGGCGGTGGCGGCGCTGTTGCGCGACCCGGACCCCGGCGACGAGTTCCGGATATGGACCGACGCGCACGGCCGGCCGGCGGCCAGACCGCTAGATCCGGCCACGGCCACCACCCATGCCGTCCTCGCGGGCATCGGCGCGGCGATCGTCGCGGCGGCCCTGGTCGAGACGGCCCGGCGGCTTGTCCTCTGGCGCATGCTCAGACTGCGGTACGCGCGGTGGGAGCAGGCCTGGGACGGGGCGGGACCGGACTGGGGACGGACCGGCACCGGCAGCTGACGGTCTTCGGCCGCCTTCCTGCTCCGGTCAACCCACCGCCTTCCCGCACGCTACGGTTGACCGGCCGAACCCCTTCGGCAGCGACCCGCGCGAGCGAGCCAACAGTACGACGAGGTGGGGGCACGACAACGCCATGGCACAGGGCACGGTCCAGGTGACGCACACCGGCACTTCGCGGTGGCGGCGCCGCACAGGTGAGTACGCATCGCTCGCCGCCGCCCTGGAGGCCGCGGCCGACGGTGACGTGCTCACCATCGCCCCCGGTACCTACCGGGAGAACCTCGTCGTCCAGCGGGCGGTGACCCTGCGGGGCCCGGAGGGCTCCCCCGGCTCGGTGCGCATCGCGCCGACGGAGGGTGTGCCGCTGACCGTGCGGGCCGCGGCGGTGGTCCAGGACCTGCATGTGGAGGGCCAGGACGCGGCCGCGCCCGCGCTGCTGGTGGAGGAGGGCAACCCGGAGATCTCGGACGTGCGGATCGTGACGCGGTCCGCGGCCGGGATCGAGGTGCGCGGCGGAGCCCGGCCCACCGTGCGGCGCTGCACCGTCGACAACCCGGCCGGCATCGGCATCGCCGTACTCGACGGCGGAGGCGGGGTGTTCGAGGAGTGCGAGGTGATGGCGGCCGGACAGGCGGGCGTCGCGGTGCGCGGCGGCGGGCATCCGCGGCTGGACCGCTGCCGGGTGCACCACGCCTCGGGCTCGGGTCTGTCGGCGACCGGTGAGAGCTCCACGCTGGAGGCGGTGGGTTGCGAGGTGTACGAGGTGCGGGGCAGCGGGGTGCAGATCACCGCGCACGCCACCGGACACCTCGTCAACTGCGATGTGCACCGCACCATCGGCGACGGGGTCACCCTGGACACCGACGCGGTGCTCACCCTGGCCGACTGCCGCATCCACGACATCCCCGAGAACGCCGTCGATCTGCGCTCCCGCTCGGTGCTGACGCTGACCCGCACCACGGTGCGGCAGTTCGGGCGCAACGGACTGTCTGTGTGGGACCCGGGCACGCGCGTGGACGCCAACCAGTGCGAGATCTTCGACAGCACCGGGGACTACCCGGCGGTGTGGGTGAGCGACGGCGCGACGGCGGTGCTGGACTCCTGCCGGGTGCACGACGTGCCGGACGCGTTGTTCGTCCTCGACCGGGGCTCGCGCGCCGACGTCGTGGACACCGATCTGACGCAGGTGCGCAACACGGCCGTGTCGGTGAGCGACGGCGCGACCGCGCAGCTCGACGACTGCCGTATCCGGGACGCGGCGACGGGCGCCTGGTTCCGCGACCACGGCAGCGGCGGCACGCTGAGCAACTGCACGATCTCCGGCACCCAGACGGGCGTGATCGTCACCAAGGGCGCCGACCCGGCCGTCGAGCGCTGCACGGTCGACTCCCCCGCCGAGGCCGGGTTCTACGTCTCGGCCGGCGGCCGCGGCAGCTTCGTGGGCTGCCGGGTCACAGGCAGCGACGGCTACGGCTTCCATGTGATCGACGGCTGCCGTACGACACTGCGCAAGTGCCGTACGGAGCGGTGTGCGCGCGGTGGTTACGAGTTCGCGGACGGCGGCCCGGACGCCGGATCGGGTTCCGGGCCGGTGGTGGAGGACTGCACCAGCGACGAGAGCATGGGCCTGCGGCAGCCCGCGGCGCCGGAGCCGGTCGTGCAGACGGCCGCGCAGACCGGCGGGCTGCTCACGGCGACGCCCGGCCAGCTCACCACCGTCCCCGGCCAACACCCCGTCGCCGAGCCCGCCGTGAGCGTCGGGGCCGAGGAACCGGGCCGCACGTCCCAGGCAGTTCTCGGTGAACTGGACGCGCTGGTGGGCCTGGACAGCGTCAAGCGCGAGGTGCGAGCCCTCACGGACATGATCGAGGTCGGCCGCCGCCGGCAGCGCGCCGGACTCAAGGCGGCCTCCGTCAAGCGGCACCTGGTGTTCACCGGCTCCCCCGGCACCGGCAAGACGACGGTGGCCCGGCTCTACGGCGAGATCCTCGCCTCCCTCGGAGTGCTGGAGAAGGGCCATCTGGTCGAGGTGTCCCGCGTCGACCTGGTCGGAGAGCACATCGGCTCCACGGCGATCCGCACGCAGGAGGCGTTCCAACGGGCGCGGGGCGGGGTGCTGTTCATCGACGAGGCGTACGCGCTGTCGCCGGAGGACGCCGGGCGGGACTTCGGCAAGGAGGCCATCGACACCCTGGTGAAGCTGATGGAGGATCACCGCGACGCGGTCGTGGTGATCGTCGCGGGCTACACCGCCGAGATGGAGCGCTTCCTGTCCGTCAACCCCGGAGTCGCCTCCCGCTTCTCACGGACCATCACCTTCTCCGACTACGGGCCCGAGGAGCTGCTGCGGATCGTGGAGCAGCAGGCCGAGGAGCACGAGTACCGGCTCGCGCCGGGCACGGCACAGGCGCTGCTGGCGTACTTCACCGACCTGCCGAAGGGTCCCGCGTTCGGCAACGGCCGTACGGCGCGGCAGACGTTCGAGGCGATGGTGGAGCGCCATGCGAGCCGGGTCGCGCAGGTGGCGGACCCGAGCACGGACGAGCTGACGCTGCTCTTCGGGGCGGATCTGCCTCAGACGTCCTGAGCCTCCTGCTCCTGCGGGGTGACGGGACGCCCCCGGTCGGGGTCCGGCTGATATGTGGGGTCCGGCGGGTCCGGGGGGCCTGACGGGTCCGCGGGGCCCGACAGGTCCGCGGGGCCCGACAGGTCCGCGGGGCCCGACAGGTCCGCGGGGCCCGACAGGTCCGCGGGGCCCGACAGGTCCGAGCGGCGCGGCTCGGTCGTAGGACGCGGCTCGGTCGTAGGACACGGCTCGGTCGTGGCACGCGGGCCGGGCAGGTCCGGCTGAAGGCGGGCCAGCAGCCGGGCACGCTCCTCGGCGAAGGCGGGGTCGGCCTGGTAGTCGGAGTGGCCGAGGACGGGCGCGGGCAGCGGGTGGCGGTCGGTGCGGCCGTGCGCGAGGGGGTCCTTGAGGGCGGGCCGGTCCACCTCCGGGCCGCACTCACCGGGCAGGCCGATGGGCCCCCCGATGGGGTCGGTCGCCCGGTGCAGATTGCGCCAGCAGGCCACCTCGTGGTGCAGGGCGCCGAGCGCGACAGGCCCGAAGTGGGCCGGGAACCAGCGGCCGTAGAGCCGTTCCAGCGGGGAGCCGTACGTCAGCAGCGCGACCCGGCCCCGCTCGGCCGGGGGCAGCTGCCAGACCGCCGCGGCGGCGAGGACGCTGCCCTGGGAGTGCCCCGAGATGACGAGCCGCCCACCGGTGGCCAGGGTCCAGGTCGTCATGCGCCAGGTCAGGTCGGGCACCGCGCGCTCGGCGTAGCAGGGCGGGGCGAAGGGGTGGGCGGCGCGCGGCCAGAAGGTACCGACGTCCCACAGGATGCCGATCGTGCGCCGGGCGGAGGGGTCCTTGTAGGCACGCCGGCCCCAGGTGACGAACAGTATGAAGCCGACGCCGATCAGCCAGGATCCGAGGGTCTGCGCGGTCTCGACGGCGCCCCACACGACCGGGTGGGTGTCCTCGGCGGCCCCGTCGGGGGTGCGGTCGCTGAGCCGGGCGCCGACGAGGGCCCCGGCGCCGAGCAGCAGGGTCGTGACGGTGGTGACGGCGACGACGAGGGGCGCGCGGTCGGTGAGGGTGGCCATGGCCCGGGCGCGGGCGATACGCCGGGTGCGCTCAGGCTGCCGGGGCTCGTCCCGGTAGTCGCGGTCGACCGTCCCCTGCTCGGCACGGGTCAGCCGCAGGGTGCGCCGGGCGAGGCAGACGCAGACGGCGAGGAGGACGAGGAGCAGCGGCGGGATGGCCGAGGCCTGCCAGGTCAGCAGGACCGGTGGGCCGGGGATGGTGGCGCGGGTGCCGTCGAGCCAGTCCGCGACCCGCAGGGCGAGTCCGCCCGCCATCACCCCTCCGAGGGCGCAGGCCAGCAGGGTGACGGCGAGGCCGCCGAGGCCGCGCAGCGCGGCGCGCGGGTCGGGCAGGGCGCGGTGCAGCACCTGCGCGACGACCGCGAGGGCGACCGCCAACAGGCCCTGGACCAGGGCGATGCCACCGAAGGCCGCGTCCCCGGACAGCCGTCCCGTCGACTGCCAGCCGGGGCGCTCCCACCCGGCGTACACCATGGCGAGGACCAGGGCGGCGAGGGCGCCGAGCGGCAGCAGCGGGACGAGGCGCACGTCGAGCGCGCGGTCCAGGCGCCGCTCGCTGCGGCCGCGGCGGCACACCACCCACACCACGACGACCGCGCCGCCGACGAGGGCCGCCGTCTGGAGGCGGCCCAGCAGGTCGAGGACGAACGGGCCGCCGGGCTCGCGGTCGTGCCCCGAGGCCGCGGAGGTGAGCACGGCGGCGACGGTGAGCAGCCCGGCCGCGGTGTGCGCGGCGCGCAGCCGGGCCACCAGCCGACGGCCGTACCAGAAGCCGGGCCGGCCCAGGGCGGTGCGCCCGGTGTCCTCGTCGGCCCCTTCGGAGCGGGGCAGCGGGCGCTGGGACTCGTAGGCGTTCCAGGTGCGGTGGGACAGGTACCACAGCAGGCCGGTCAGGGCGGCGGGCACCAGGGCGGCGAGGGCGAGCCTGCGGCCCGGGCCGCTCCACCAGCCGCCGGAGGCGGACGGGGAGAGGAAGCCCAGCCAGGTGTGCCGCTCGGCGCACGCGCGCGTGCCCGCGCACTGCCAGGCCGTCAGGTCCAGCGTGACCTCGCAGGCGCCCGCCACGAGCAGCACGGTCAGGCTCAGTCCGGCGAGCCGGACCAGCAGCCCGTACAGGCGCACGGTACGGGCGTGGCCCCGGGCGCCCGGGCGCATCCAGTGCGCCAGGTTGACGACCATGAACGGCAGCAGCAACAGCCACAGGGCTCGGGTGCCGTTGCCGGAGGTGAGGTTGCACCAGACGTACGCCTCCGGGACGGGGCGGTGGCGGGCCGCCGCGTCCTGGCCGACGGGGACACCGGGGCCCTGGTCCTCGGCGTCGGCCGTGCGGCGGAAGACGGCCGCCGTGTCGTCCCCGGTGATCCGCACGGTGCGCGGATCACCGAGCATCTTCTCCGGTGTGGTGCCGCCGACGCCGTGGACGAGGAGCTCCAGAGCGGTCGCGGAGCCCTCGGTCCGCGGGGCGGGTCCGTCGGGCTCGACGGCAAGGGCATGGTCCTGCGGGCCGTCGGGTCCGACGGCGGAGATGTGGTCCTGAGGGCCGTCGGGTCCGACGGCAAGGGCATGATCCCGCGGGCCGTCGGGTCCGACGGCAAGGGCGTGTTCCTGCGCGCGTTCCACTGTGTCGCACTTCCCCCGTGACGCTGCGTCGGCAACTGGCTCGTGCGCACATCAGGATCTCGATGGGGCGTCCTGCGTACACCTATCGTCACGGAATCTCCCCGATCCGTACCGGGAACCCGGGACACCTGTGGCAGGTGCACGACCGTGTGACCGGTGGCACGATCCGTGCCGGCGCGTGCGAGGATGGGCGCCACGCCCCGGGGACACAGGAAAACGCCCTTGTCGGGGCGGGTGCGAGGGCGGTGGACCGCAGTGGACGAAAGGACCGGAGCGTACGTGAGCGAGAATCAGAACCTCCTCGCGGAGCAGCGGCGCGCCCTGATTCTCGACGAGGTCCGGCGGCGGGGCGGGGTCCGGGTCAACGAGCTGACCCGCAAACTCGGCGTATCGGACATGACGGTCCGCCGCGACCTGGACGCGCTGGCGCGCCAGGGCGTGCTGGAGAAGGTGCACGGCGGCGCCGTCCCGGTGGTGGAGGCGAGCACCCACGAGCCCGGCTTCGAGGCCAAGTCGGGTCTGGAGCCGACGGCCAAGGAGGACATCGCGCGCGCCGCGGCCGCGCTGGTCGTGCCGGGCAGTGCCATCGCGCTCTCGGGCGGTACGACGACGTACGCGCTGGCGCAGCGGCTGGTGGACGTGCCCGATCTGACGGTCGTCACCAACTCGGTGCGGGTGGCGGACGTCTTCCACACGGCGCAGCGGTCCTCGGGACCGGTGCAGGGCGCGGCGGCGGTGGTGCTGACCGGCGGCGTGCGCACACCGTCGGACTCGCTGGTGGGCCCGGTGGCCGATCAGGCCATCTCCCGGCTGCACTTCGACGTGCTGTTCCTCGGTGTGCACGGCATATCGGTAGTGGCCGGTCTGTCCACGCCGAACCTCGCCGAGGCGGAGACCAACCGGCGGCTGGTGCAGGCGGCGCGGCGGGTCGTGGTGGTCGCCGACCACACCAAGTGGGGCACGGTGGGCCTGAGTTCGTTCGCCACGCTGGAAGAGGTCGACACTCTCGTGACGGACGCGGGACTGCCGGCCGAGGCGCGCGCGGAGATCTCCGAGCATCTGCCGAGCCTGGTGGTGGCGGGTGTGGACGAGAACGAGGCGAACGGGGCGAACGGGGCAGACGGCTGACGGCTGACGGCTGACGGTCACTCAGGTACCGTGAGGCGCTCGGCCGTCGCAAGTCGTCCGCGTCTGGGTTGGTATGGCTCGCCGTCTGCGTCCGGAGGAGCTCGGCTTCGTACGGGAAGCGCCCGTGAGATTGGTGTTCGCGCGCAACGTGGCGGCGGCACCGGAGCGGGTCTTCTCCGCACTCGCCGAGGATGTGCCTGGCTGGAGCGAGTGGTTCGGGGCGGTGACGCTCGCCCGGCCGGTGCGGGACGGGGGCGGGCGGGAGGTCCGGCTGCGCGGCGGGACCCGGTTCGAGGAGACCGTCCTCGTCGCCAAGGAGCCCGAGCTCTACGCCTACCGCGTGGACGTGACCAACGCGCCCGGCGCGCACGCGCTGGTCGAGGAGTGGCGGCTCGCGCCGGCCGGCACCGGCACGCGCGTGTGCTGGACCTTCGCCGCCGACGGAACGGCACCCTTCCGGCTCGGGTTGCGGCTGGCGCGCCCCGGGTTGGGCCGCGCCTTCAAGGACGCGGTGACGGCGCTGGACCGACGGCTCGCGGGCTGAGGCCGTTCGGGCAGACCTCCACGAAGGGGACGTAGACCCGACGCCATCGCCCACGCCCCTCAGTCCGGCCACACCCCGGTCTCCAGCAGCGTGTCGATCGCTTCGGCGTACGGCGCGATGTCCAGCCCCTGCGCGGTGAGCCACGCGTCGGAGTAGTACTTGTCGAGGTACCGGTCCCCCAGGTCGCACAGCAGCGTGACCACACTGCCCGCGCGTCCCGCGGCGACCATCTCGGCGACGATCTTCAGCGCGCTCCACAGCCCGGTGCCGGTGGAACCGCCCGCCTTGCGGCCGATGGCCCGCTCCAGGGCGCGCACGGCGGCGACGCTCGCCGCGTCCGGGACCTTCATCATGCGGTCGATGGCCCCGGGCACGAAACTCGGTTCCATGCGCGGGCGGCCGATGCCCTCGATGCGCGAGCCGCAGTCGCAGGTGACGTCCGGATCACCCGTGGTCCAGCCCTCGAAGAAGCAGGAGTTGTCCGGGTCGGCCACGCAGATGCGGGTGTCGTACTGCATGTAGTGGACGTAGCGGGCGAGGGTCGCCGAGGTGCCGCCGGTGCCGGCCGTGGCGACGATCCAGGCGGGCTCGGGGAAACGTTCCCGTTCGAGCTGGCGGAAGATGGACTCGGCGATGTTGTTGTTGCCGCGCCAGTCCGTGGCCCGTTCGGCGTAGGTGAACTGGTCCATGTAGTGGCCGCCGGTCTCCTCCGCGAGGCGGGCGGAGGCCTCGTACATCGTGCGCGAGTCGTCCACGAAGTGGCACCGGCCGCCGTGGAACTCGATCAGGCGGATCTTCTCGGCGCTGGTCGTGCGCGGCATGACCGCGACGAAGGGGACGCCGATCAGCTTCGCGAAGTAGGCCTCGGAGACGGCCGTGGAGCCGCTGGAGGCCTCGATGACCGGCCGGTCGGGGCGGATCCAGCCGTTGCACAGGCCGTAGAGGAAGAGCGAGCGGGCGAGCCGGTGCTTGAGGCTACCGGTCGGGTGGGTCGACTCGTCCTTGAGGTAGAGGTCGATGCCCCACTTCTCGGGCAGCGGGAAGCGCAGCAGGTGGGTGTCGGCGGAGCGGTTGGCGTCGGCCTGGACCTTGCGGACGGCTTCTTTCAGCCAGTCGCGGTAGCTCGCGTCGGTGCGGTCCACATCGAGGGTCACACCGGTCGGGGTCTGCTGGGTGGTGCTCACGGCCGTGCTCCTCACGCTGCGCGCAGGCCGGTGAATGCGGCCCGTGCTTCGAGCATAAGCACCTTCGCGCACGCTTCCCACCTGCATAAACCCATCTTTGGGCGACCCAAAGACGGGCTGAGGCACGGATGCGCGATGCGCATGGGGCGCATTCGGCCGAGTGCTCCCGCGCGCCCGCGCGAGCACGACGCGCACACTGGTGCACCGAGCCGGGTGCGGGCAGACTGCACCGCGCGGGGTACCCGCAGGGGTGTCACCCGGAGTGTCGACAGGGGATCACGGCACGCCACGCCGTCGGCCCGTACGGGCGTACGGCGGGACGCGCCACGCGCGACAAGGGGGCAAGGCGGCATGGCGGAGCCGGAGTTCACTGCCACGGGCGTGCGCATAGGGAAGGGTCTGCGTTCACTGACCCGGGCCGGGCAGGTCAGGATCAGCGGCGGCAGGCTGGAGTTGCTCACCAGCTACGGCAGCGAGATCGACAGCGCACCGGTGGCCTCGGTGCGGGCGTCGAAGCCGTGGTTCGGGTCCGAGGACCGGGCGGTCGCCGACCTGGACGGCAAGCGCTATGTGCTGACCCTGGGCGATCACGACCCCGCCCCGGGGGAGCCGGGTCCGCCGGCGGCGCGCCGGTTCGTTGAGGCCGTGCGCAGGGCTGCGGGGCGTAACCGCTGAGGCACGGCGAGTTGCGGCTCCGCACCCCTTGCGTCAGTCTGGTCTCACGTCACTCTGGGTTTACCGGCGACAACACTGCGAACCAGCCCGCCGGGCACGACAGCAGGCGGCCGTCTCGACTCGACCTGCTGGATCCGTACTCCGTGTTCTTCCGGACCTCAACGTCGGGGAGTCGCAGCCGTGATCAGTCACCCAAGCAGACATTGCACGGTGGAGCTGCAAGCTCTGCCCTCGCGGATCGGACAGGTCCGCAGAATCCTTTCTGCGCAATTGCGCTACTGGCATCTCGATCCGTTGATAGACCGGGCGGCGCTCGGTGTGACGGAGCTGCTCAGCAACGTCCACCGCCATGCCCAACCCGACAAGACGTGCACCGTGCGGATCGAGCTGCTGCTCGACCGGCTGACGGTCTCGGTGCGCGACCGCGATCCTCGTCTCCCCATGGTCGGCGACGCCGATCCGCTGGCGACCTGTGGGCGCGGGCTCGCGATGGTCGCCGCGGTCAGCGAGAGCTGGGGCGCGCGCCCGGACGGGGACGAGGGCAAGGTCGTGTGGTTCAGCCTGCCGACGCCCGCCGGCGCGACGGCGCGGGACGCGCGCCCGCCGCGCAGGGAGGCCGTGGAGGTATCCCTGGTCCGTACGGCGCCCGCACAGGAGCCCCCGGTCCGGTTCACCGAGGTCGCGACCGTCGGCCTGCCGGACGTGGAGCCGGTCGCCCTGCCGGCGGTCGAGCCCGTCGCCGTCCCGGAGGTCGAGCCCGTCGCCCTCGCGGCCGACGCGCTGCGGCCCGAACACGCTCCCGCCCGGTCCGCCGTTGCCGGCTGACCGGGCGGTGAGGGGGCCCACACGGCCCGCACGGCCCGCACGGCTCACGCGGCTCACGCGGCTCACGCGGCTCACGCGGCTCACGCGGCTCACGTGGGCCGCGCGGCCCACGGCGCGACGGTGCGGTGGCGTCGGCCGGGTGCGGCGCCCGTCGGCCGGCCGCCGCCCTCGGTGCGTTCCGCGCCGCGTCACTCCGTGGCGATGGCCCGAAGCACATCCAGCCGGGCCGCGCGGCGCGCCGGGCGAAGGCCCGCGAGGGCGCCCGCCGCCAGGCCCACCAGAGCCACCACGGCGAGCCGCTCGGGCGGCACCGCGAAGGCGAAGGCGCTGTCGCTCGCCCCGTCCGAGGCCTTGACCAGCACCCAGCCGAGGAACGCCCCGAGCGCCAGGCCGCCCGCCGTGCCGAACGCCGCGACCAGCACGGACTCCCAGCGGACCATGGCCCGCGACTGGGACCGCGTCTGGCCGACCGCCCGCAGCAGGCCCAGTTCCCGGGTCCGCTCGTGGATCGCGAGCGTCAGGGTGTTGGCGATGCCGAGCAGCGCGATGAGCACCGCGAGGGCGAGCAGCGCGTAGACGAGCGTGAGCATCATGTCTATACCGCCCGCCGAGGACTCGGCGTACTCCGCGCGGGTCTGCACCTCCGGGTTGCCGTACCGCTCGGCGACGTTCTCCACGGCCGCCTTGCCCTGGTCCGCCGCCACGCCGTCCTCGAACGAGACGGCGAGGAGGGTGTCGGAGTCCTGGGTGCGGTGCGGGGCCCAGGCGGCTCGCGTGACCACGTAGTCGCCCGCGAGTTCGGACTGTTCGTAGACCGCGCGGACGGTGAAGGCGCGCTGCCGGCCGTCGGTGAAGGCCAGGTGTGCGGTGTCCCCCACCGCCAGGTGCTGCCGGTCGGCCTCCTTCTCGGTGACGGCGATGCCGTCGGTGCCCAGACCCGCGAGGGAGCCCCGGACCTGGCCGAGATCGAAGGTGCGGGACAGCGCGACCGGGTCGGTGACGGTCAACGCGCGTCCCTTGCCCTCGACTTCGGCGACGCCCCGGCCCAGCCCGACGGCCGTGTCCACCTCGGGCAGCGCGGCGACGGCTCCGGCGAGCCGGGGGCTCAGGCCGCTGCCGCCCGCGCCGAAGGAGGGCGTGCTGACGGCGACGTCCCCGGCGAAGGAACGCGACACGGTCTGGTCCATGGTCGCCTTCAGCGAGGCCCCGAACACGGTGAACAGCGACACCACGGCCACGCCGATCATCAGCGCGCTCGCGGTCGCGGCCGTGCGCTTCGGGCTGCGCAGGGCGTTGCGCCGGGCGAGCGCTCCGGTGACGCCCCGCAGCCGGTCCAGGGGTCCGCCGAGGACTCGTACGGCCACTCCCGCGGCCACGGGGCCGAGGACGACGAAGGCGGCCAGCGCGAGGACCGCCCCGGTGCCCGCGAGCCACAGCGACGGCGAGAGCAGCACACCGGTGAGGGTCACGGCGAGCGCGAGGGCGAGCAGGGCGCCACCGGTGACGGCACGCGTGCGGGAGGCGCCGGAGGTGTCTACGGCGGTCGCCCGCAGGGCGGCCAGCGGCGCGGTGCGGCCGGCCCGCACGGCGGGCATCAGCGCGGAGGCCAGGCAGACCACGACGCCGACCGCGAGGGGCAGCACCATGGACACCGTGCTGATCACCAGGTCGCCCTCCGGAAAGGGGAAGCCGATCGCCGGGAACAGCGCCTGGAGCCCGGCCGCGATGCCGATGCCGCCCGCGAGGCCCGCGGCCGACGCGGTCACGGCGACGGCGCTCGCCTCGGCCAGGGTCGTGGCGGTGACCTGGCGGCGGGACGCGCCGAGCGCCCGCAGCAGGGCGTTCTCACGGGTGCGCTGGGCGACGACGATGGCGAAGGTGTTGTGGATCGAGAAGGTCGCCACGAGCAGCGCGACGCCGGAGAAGACCAGCAGGAAGGCGGTGAACAGGGTCAGGAACTGGCTGGAGATCATGTCGGTGTTCTCCTCGGCCGACTCCTGCCCGGTGAGGGCCTCGACGCCCCGGGGCAGTACCGGAGCCAGCCGCTCTACCAGTTCCCGCTGGCTCACTCCGGGCTCGGCGCGCACCAGGATCGACGACGCCTGACCGGGCCGGGCCGTGAGGTACTTCTCGGCGTCCGTCCGGGTCAGGCCGGTGAACGTCACCTGGGCCATGCCGTCCTCGCCGCCGAAGGTCGCGAGGCCCACGACGGTGACCCGGACCGGGTCGGGCGTCCGCAGGGTGGTGGTGTCGCCGATCTCCAGACCGCCCTTCCTCGCCGTCCCTCGGTTGACGACGACCTCGCCGGACCGCTCGGGCGCGCGGCCCTCGGCGAGCCGGTACGGGTTCAGCTCCGGGTCGGCGATCCAGTTGCCTGCGAGGGTGGGCGGGCCCTGGCCGCCGATCGGTTCGCCGTCGGAGCCGACGAGCTGGCCCGCGCCCTGGATGTCGGGCGCGGCGGCGGCGACGCCGGGCACGTCCTCGACGCGCTCGGTGAGCGCGGCGTCGACGGGCTGCCTCACTCCCTGGCTCTCGCCCGGCGTGGTGATGGCGTCGGCGCTGCGGACGACCGCGTCGGTGCCGGCTGTCGCGTTGCCGAACATGGAGTCGAAGCCGGCCCGCAGTGTGTCGCCCATGACCAGGGTTCCGGCCAGGAACGCCACGCCGAGCAGGACGGCGAGGAACGTACCGGCGAAGCGGCGCTTGTGGGCGCGCAGGGACGACACGCTCAGCCGCGCGGAGGCGTTCATGAGGGCACCTCGAAGGCTTTCATCCGGTCGAGGACCTTGTCGGCGGTCGGGTTCTCCATCCGGTCGACCAGCCGGCCGTCGGCCAGGAACACCACCTCGTCGGCGTGGGCGGCGGCGACGGGGTCGTGGGTGACCATGACGACCGTACGGTCCGTCCGGCGCACGGCCCGGCCCAGCAGCCCGAGCACCTCCTCGCCGGAGCGGGAGTCGAGGTTGCCGGTCGGTTCGTCGGCGAAGACCACGTCGGGGCGGCCGGCGAAGGCACGGGCCACGGCGACGCGCTGCTGCTGGCCGCCGGAGAGCTCGGCGGGCCGGTGGCGGAGCCGGTCGCGCAGGCCGACGACGTCGACCAGTGTGTCGATCCACTCCGCGTCGCCCCGGCGCCCGGCGAGGTCCAGCGGGAGAGTGATGTTCTCGGCCACGGTCAGGGTCGGCACCAGGTTGAACGCCTGGAAGACGAAGCCGACCCGGTCGCGGCGCAGCAGGGTCAGTCTGCGGTCGTCGAGGCCGCCGAGGTCGGTGTCGCCGATGAAGGCGGCGCCGGAGGTGAGCGTGTCCAGGCCGGCCGCGCAGTGCATCAGGGTGGACTTGCCGGAGCCGGAGGGCCCCATGATCGCGGTGAACCGGCCGGCCGCGAAGCCGACGCTCACTCCGTCCAGGGCCCTGACCTCGGTGTCGCCGCGGCCGTAGACCTTCACGGCGTCGACGACCCGGGCGGCCGTCCGGGTGGCGGTGGTGACCGTCATGCCGCACCGCCCTTGGTGGGGCCGAACTGCTCGTCCAGGACGGACAGCCGGCGCCAGTACTCGTCCTCGTCGATCTCGCCGGAGGCGAACCGGCGGCCGAGCACGGCGAGCGGTGAGTCGCCGGTCGGGCGGCGGTTGTCGGGCAGCCGCCACGGTCCCGGGCGGCCACGCCAGGCGGTACGGCGCAGCACGGTGACGACGGCGACCACGACGGCCGCCCAGATGACGGGGAAAAGCAGGATCCACGGCCCGGGGCCGCCGTCCCAGTGCGCGAGTGTCTGCATGTCGGTCCATCTCCCTCGGCGGGGTGTTCAGGTGATGCTCCGAGCCTCGCTCCGGGGAGGGGTCCGGGTCGTCGTACGGCCGGGGGCAGTGCGGGTACTTCCGGGGGAGTACGGGGCGGGTGGTGGCCCGCTCTCCCCGACATCCGCGACGGCGTGCGCATCAACGCCGTGAGCCCCGGCGCCTCCGACACCACCCTGTCCCTCAACCCCGGGGAGACCGAGGCGGAGCGCGCCGTACGGATGAAGGACCAGTCGCCGCTGGGCCGGGTCTCGGCGACCGAGGAGGTGGCCGCGGCGGTGCTGTACCTGGCGTCGGACGCGGCGGGGTCGGTGGTGGGGACGGACCTGGTGATCGACGGAGGGGCGGAGCTGTGACCGGCGGGGCCTGAGGGGGCGCCGCAGGCGCGGGCCGTCAGGCCGCGGTCAGCGCCCCCAGCGGGTCGTCCAGGACCGGCTGCCAGGCCAGTTCCGCCGCGCCGACCAGGCTGTTGTGGTCGAGGGAGCAGGCCAGGATGGGGACACCGCCGCTGCGGCCCCACAGACTGCGGTCGGCGACGACGGCCCGCAGCCGGTCGGGGTCGGTGTCGAGCAGGGTGCGGTGCAGTCCGCCGAGGATGATGCGGTCCGGGTTGAGGATGTTCACCAGCCCGGCGAGACCGAGGCCGAGCCGGTCGATGAGTGCCTCGGCGGCGTTGCGCACGGCCGGGTCGGCGTACTCCTGGCGGAGCAGGTCGTTGGCCTGCTTGAGCAGGGACACCTCCGGGCCGGGGGTGCGCCCGGCCGTGGTGAGCAGGGCCAGCGGGTCGGCCTCCACGTCGAGGCAGCCGCGGCCGCCGCAGTAGCAGGGGCGGCCCTCGGGGTTGACGGTGAGGTGGCCGACCTCCAGGGCGAGCCCGGCGCTGCCCGAGTGGAGCCGGCCGTCGAGGACCAGCGCGCCGCCGACCCCGCGGTGCCCGGTGGCCACGCACAGCAGGTCACGGGCGCCGCGCCCGGCTCCGTGCCGGTGTTCGGCGAGGGCGGCGAGGTTGACATCGTTGGCGGCGAAGGCGGGACCCTCGATGCCGGCCGCGCGCACGCGTTCGGCGAAGATCTCACGGACCGGCGCGCCCGGGGGCCAGGCGAGGTGCAGCGGGTTGAGGGCGAGACCCTCCGGTTCGGCGACGGCGGAGGGCACGGCGAGCCCGGCGCCGACGCAGCGCCGCCCCGTCTCGCGCAGCAGCCGGGCGCCCGCGTCGACGACCGAGCCGAGCACCTTGGCCGGGTCGGCGTCGATGGTCTCGGAGCCCGGCGCGGTGGCCACGATCCGCCCGCCGAGGCCCACCAGCGCGGCCCGGAACCCGTCCGAGTGCACCTGCGCGGCGAGTGCCACCGGGCCCTCCTCGGCGACCTCCAGCCGGTGCGAGGGACGGCCCTGGGAGCCCGCGGCGGCGGCGGGCCGGGCGTCGACGCGGATCAGGCCGAGTGCCTCCAGCTCGGCGGCGACCGCGCCCGCGGTGGCACGGGTCACGCCGAGTTCCGCGGTCAGGACGGCGCGGGTGGGTGCCCGGCCGGTGTGCACGAGCTCCAGTGCGGGCCCGAGCGCACCGCGCCCCCGGTCCAACCGCGCCCTTGAGGTGGTCCCTTCCCCCGTCGGCCGGGGGTCCGCGTCGCCGCTCATGAGGGCGAGTCTCCCATGATCCGCATCATCGAGCGGACGCCGGGAATCCGCTGACCCGCAGGGTCAGGTTGAGCCGTCCGGTCAGGCCGAGCCGGGCCGGCGCGGTACCCGGCAGCACGCGCGGGACGCCGTGGAAGGCGAGGCGGGACGGCCCGCCGAACACGAACAGGTCGCCGCTGCGCAGCTCGACGTCCGTCCAGGGCCGTGAGCGCGTCTCGGTGTTGCCGAACCGGAAGACACAGCTGTCGCCGAGGCTGAGCGACACCACGGGCGCGTCGGACTTCTCGTCGGCGTCGCGGTGCATGCCCATGCGGGCGTCGCCGTCGTAGAAGTTGACCAGCGCGATGTCGTACGCCGCCGTGGCCGCCTCGGCGCCCAGGGCGTCGGTCACCGCGCGGCGGCCCAGTTCACCGAGCCAGGCCGGGAAGGGCTTGACCGGCGTACCGTCGCCGTCGACGACCGTGCGGGCGTAGGCGTACGGGTACCAGTGCCAGCCGAGGCAGACCTGGCGGGCGGTCATGGTGCCGCCGCCGGGGGTGCGCACCGTGCGCAGGCCGGCGGGCGGGCGCGCCCACTCGCGGCAGGCGGCGAGCAGCTCGCGCTGCCGGTCCTCGTCGAGCCAGTCCGGCAGGTGCACCGCGCCCGGTGCCACCTCGGTACGGTCTCGCGGGAACAGCTCGGCTTCCATGCGCCCATCCTCCCCCACCTGTGCTGAGCTGCGGCTCGGCTAGCCTGGACGCACGATGAACGACCGTATGACGACGCCGTGGGGCGAGCTGACGCTGGCCCGCTTCCCCGAGGACCCGCGCGACCGGCTGCGCGCCTGGGACGCCTCCGACGAGTATCTGCTGCGACACCTGGCCGACTCCGGCGTCGATCTGTCCGGCACGGTCGTGGTGCTGGGCGACCGCTGGGGCGCGCTGGTGACGGCGCTGGCGGCGCACCGGCCGGTGCAGATCACCGACTCCTGGCTGGGGCAGGAGGCGAGCCGGGCGAATCTGGAGCGGGCCGGGGCGGAGCCGGGCACGGTCCAGCTGCGCACCACGCAGGACACACCGCCTGACCGGATCGATGTGCTGCTGGTGCGGGTGCCCAAGAGTCTGGCGCTGCTGGAGGACCAGTTGCATCGGCTGGCGCCCGCGGTGCACGAGGGCACGGTCGTCGTCGGCACCGGCATGGTCAAGGAGATCCACACCTCCACGCTCCAGCTCTTCGAGCGCGTCCTCGGGCCGACCCGGACCTCACTGGCCGAGAAGAAGGCGCGGCTGATCTTCTGCACGCCGGACGCGGCTCCGGAGCGGGCCGCCAGTCCGTGGCCGTACCGCTATGACCTGCCCGAGGGGATCGGACCCGTCTCGGGGCGCACGGTCGTCAATCACGCGGGGGTGTTCTGCGCCGACCGCCTGGACATCGGCACCCGCTTCTTCCTCGGGCACCTGCCGGTCACGCGCGGGGCGCGCCGGGTGGTGGACCTCGGCTGCGGCAACGGCGTCGTGGGAACAGCGGTGGCGCTGGCCAACCCCGAGGCCGAAGTGCTGTTCACCGACGAGTCGTTCCAGGCGGTGGCCTCCGCGGAGGCCACCTACCGGGCGAACGGGGTGCCGGGGCATGCCGAGTTCCGGGTCGGGGACGGGCTGGCCGGGGTCGCGGCCGGCGGTGTGGACCTGGTGCTCAACAACCCGCCCTTCCACTCCCATCAGGCGACATCGGACGCCACCGCGTGGCGGATGTTCACCGGCGCGCGACGGGTGCTGCGGCCGGGCGGCGAGCTGTGGGTGATCGGGAACCGGCATCTGGGCTATCACGTGAAGCTGCGGCGGGTGTTCGGCAACAGTGAACTCGTGGCCGGTGACCCGAAGTTCGTGGTGCTCAAGGCCGTGAAGCGGTAGCCGGGCCCGCTCGGAGCCGCCGTCGAGCGGTGAGCGGGCCGGTCCGCAGCCGCGGCCGGGCGGCGGCCGGGCGGCGGCCGGGCCGGTCGGAACATTCGTCAGGCGTCGCCGGACGGTCCGCAGCCGCGGCCGGGCGGGGCCCGGGCCGTCCGGAGCCTTCGTCAAGCCGTCGCCGGGCCCGACCGGAGCACCTCCACGATGCCGCTGACCGCGCGGGTCATGGCCTCGCGGCCCACGCTGAGGTAGGTGCGCGAGTCGACGGCCTCGGGGTGGGCGGCGAGGAACTCCCGTATGGCGCCGGTCATCGCGGCGTTGAGGGCCGTGCCGATGTTGACCTTGGTGATGCCGCCGGTGACGGCCGCGGACAGCTCGCCGTCGGGCACGCCCGAGGAGCCGTGCAGGACGAGCGGCACCTGAAGGGTGGACGACAGGTTCTTGAGCAGGCCGTGGTCGAGGGCGGCGGTGCGGGTGGTCATGGCGTGCACACTGCCGATGGCGACGGCGAGCGCGTCCACGCCGGAGTCGGCGACGAACGCCCGCGCCTGCGCCGGGTCGGTGCGGGCACCGGGGGCGTGGGCGTCCAGCGCGGGCCGGCCGGCCTTGCCGCGCACCTCGCCCAGCTCGGCCTCGATCCACAGGCCCTGGGCGTGCGCCCAGTCTGCGGCGGCCCGGGTGGCGGCGAGGTTCTCCGCGTACGGCAGCCGTGCGGCGTCGTACATCACCGAGCTGAACCCCGCCTCGGCGGCCTGCCGCAGCAGGGCGTCGCTCTGGACGTGGTCCAGGTGCAGGGCGACGGGTACGGCCGCCCGCTCGGCGGCGGCGACGGCGGCGCGGGCGAGCGGCAGCAGGCGGCCGTAGCGGTACTTCACGGCGTTCTCGCTGACCTGGAGCACGACCGGCGCGGCGACGCTCTCCGCGCCGGCGATGACGGCCTCGACGTGCTCCAGGGTGATGACGTTGAAGGCGGCGACGGCACGGCGTCCCGCGGCGGCGCGGGTGACGAGCTCACCGGTGGTGACGAGGGGCACGCGGGGCTCCCTGGGCGAGGACGGTGACGGGGTTCAGGGCGTGAGGATGACCGAGCGCGTGAGGTGGCGGGGGTTGTCCGGGTCCAGGCCGCGGGCGGCGGCGACGGCGACGGCGAGGCGCTGGGCACGGACGAGTTCGGCGAGCGGGTCCAGGCCCCCGGCGAGCCATCGGCCGCCGGTGGCGCGCACCTGGTCGGCCAGGCCCTCGGGTGCCTCGCCGAACATCCAGGTCGCGGTGGTGGGACCGGTGACGCTGATCGGCCCGTGGCGGTACTCCATCGCCGGGTACGCCTCGGCCCAGGACAGGGAGGCCTCCCGCATCTTCAGCGCGGCCTCGTTCGCCAGACCCACGGTCCAGCCGCGCCCGAGGAAGGTGAACTGGGTGCGCTCGACGAGGCCTTCGGGCAGCGGCTCGGCCAGCGCGGTGCGGGCGTCGGCGACGGCGGAGTCGCTGTGCAGCCCGGCGTGGGCGCGCAGCAGGGTCAGCGCGGTCGTGGCGAACCGGGTCTGGACGACGGAGCGTTCGTCGGCGTGGTCGAGGACGATCAGGTCGTCGGCGGCGTCCATGACCGGGGTGTGCGGATCGGCCGTGATCGCGCAGGTGCGGGTGCGGCCGCGCAACTCGGCGAGCAGATCCAGCACTTCGGTCGTCGTACCGGAGCGGGTGAGGGCGACGACCCGGTCGTGGGCGCGGCCGCGCGGGAACTCCGAGGCGGCGAAGGCGTCCGTCTCGCCCTGGCCCGCGCCCTCGCGCAGGGCGGCGGCCGCCTGCGCCATGAAGTACGAGGTGCCGCAGCCGACGATCGCGACCCGCTCCCCCGCCGCCGGCAGCGCCGCGCGATGCTCCGGCGCCTGTGCGGCGGCCCGAGCCCAGCACTCGGGCTGGCTGTGCAGCTCGTCCTCGACATGCGTCATGCCGAACCCCTCCCAATGGTGATTGTTCCTGCAAGGTAACTTGATATTTCGAGCACCTTCAAGCAGCCGTTCGACATTCCCGCTGGCGACGAGTGCGCTAGGGTCGCCAGGAACGCCGATGATCCCGCAATGGGCTGGTTGGAGGTGCGGATGTCGCGCGACGCCCGCTGGAAGACGCTGCTGGAACTGCTCGTCGAGCGCGGCCGGCTGGACGTCGAGGAGGCGGCCGCCGAACTGGAGGTCTCGGCCGCGACGATCCGCCGCGACCTCGACCAACTGGCCGAGCAGCAGATGCTGGTGCGCACCCGGGGCGGCGCGGTCGTGCACGGCGTGTCGTACGAATTGCCGCTGCGCTACAAGACGGCCCGCCGCGCCTCCGAGAAGCAGCGCATCGCCCGTGCGGTCGCCGACCTGATCGCGCCCGGCGAGGCGGTCGGCCTCACCGGCGGCACGACCACCACCGAGGTGGCCCGCGCCCTGGCCGTACGCGCCGACCTCGCCTCCGGCTCGCCCGCGCTGACCGTGGTCACCAACGCGCTGAACATCGCCAACGAGCTGGCCGTGCGACCGCAGTTCAAGATCGTGGTGACGGGCGGGGTCGCGCGGGCGCAGTCGTACGAGCTCATCGGGCCGCTCGCGGACGGTGTGCTCGGGCAGATCACCCTCGACGTGGCGGTCCTCGGCGTGGTCGGCTTCGACGTCACGCACGGGGCCGCCGCGCACGACGAGGCCGAGGCCGCCATCAACCGGCTGCTCTGCGAGCGTGCCGCGCGCGTGATCGTCGCCGCCGACTCCAGCAAGCTGGGCCACCGCGCCTTCGCCCGCATCTGCCCCGTCGAGGCGGTCGACACCCTGGTCACGGACGCTGCGGTGGACTCGGACACGGTCCGCCGCTTCGAGGAGGCGGGCGTCGCGGTGCGCGCGGTGTGAGAGCCGCGCCGGGGTCGGGGTCCCCTGGGGGGTCTCGCCGGGCGCGTCCTGGAACGCGCCCCTGAACGCTCCCCGGATGCGCCTGTGAGTGTGCCCCCCGGGTGTGCCCGGGGGTGTCCACCGTCCGGCCCCGTCCCAGGGGTGGCCCCCGTCGAACCCGCCTAAGCTGGTAGCCGCGCTGTGGGGGCCGACGAGGAGGCTGCGATGGCCGGGACACCCAGCTTCGAGGGGGCCGGGGACCCCCGGTACCTGCCCATCTCCGAGCACGGTCTGATCGGTGACCTGCGCAGTGTGGCGCTGGTGGGCACCGACGGCACGATCGACTGGTACTGCTGCCCGGCGTTCGACGCGCCGAGCGTGTTCGCCTCGATCCTGGACGCCGAGCGCGGCGGTCGCTTCGAGGTCGCGGCGATCGGGCCGGCCCGCACCAAGCAGTTCTACTTCCCGGACACCAACGTCCTGATCACCCGCTTCTTCACCGAGGACGGCGTCGGCGAGGTCCAGGACTTCATGCCGGTCGACGGCGCGTCGGCGGAGACCGAGCGGCACCGGCTGATCCGGCGCGTGCTGTGCGTGCGCGGTTCGGTGCCGTTCCGGGTGCTGGTGGCGCCCCGCTTCGACTACGGCGCGCAGCCCCACACGCTGCGCCTGGACGGCGAGATGGCGGTCTTCGAGTCGGAGAAGCTCACGCTCGCGCTGACCGCGACCCTGCCGCTGGAGGCCGACGGCCTTGACGTCCGCGCCGACTTCAAGCTGTCCGAGGGCGAGTCGGCGGTGTTCGCGCTGGACCAGGTCGGCCCCGGGGTCGCCCCGCGCGGCTGCGCCCACACCGAGGCGGAACGCCAGTTCACCTCGACCGTGGCGTACTGGCGGCGCTGGCTCTCCCAGTCCCGCTACCGGGGCCGCTGGCGCGAGATGGTGCACCGCTCCGCCCTCACCCTGAAGCTGCTCACCTACGCTCCCACCGGCGCGATCGTCGCCGCGGCCACCACAAGCCTGCCCGAACAGCTCGGCGGCGAACGCAACTGGGACTACCGCTACGTCTGGGTCCGCGACGCGGCCTTCTGCGTCTACTCCCTGCTGCGGCTCGGATTCGCGGACGAGGCCGAGGCGTTCATGAAGTTCGTCACCGACCACGTCACCCCTGGCGAGAGTCACGCCTCCGGACCGCTGCAGATCATGTACGGCATCGACGGCCGCACCGACCTCCCCGAGTGCGAACTGGCCCATCTGGAGGGCCATCGCGGCTCCGCGCCGGTCCGCGTCGGCAACGCGGCCGCCGACCAGCTCCAGCTGGACATCTACGGCGCCCTGCTCGACTCGATCTACCTCTACGACAAGTGGGCGCGCCCCATCTCCAGCGACCACTGGGACGACGTGTGCGCCATCGTCGACTGGGTCTGCGCGCACTGGGACCAGCCCGACGAGGGCGTCTGGGAGACCCGCGGCGGGCGCAAGAACTTCCTGTACTCGCGGCTGATGTGCTGGGTGGCCATCGAGCGGGCCATCCGGATGGCCAACCGGCGCGGCCTGCCCGCCGACCTCAACCGCTGGCGGGAGGCCAGGGACACCATCTACCGGCGGATCATGAGCAAGGGCTGGTCGGAGAGCCGCCGCGCGTTCGTGCAGCACGAGGGCGGCGATGTCCTGGACGCGGCCCTGCTGATGATGCCGCTGACCAAGTTCATCGCCCCCACCGACCCCAAGTGGCTGTCCACGCTGGACGCGCTCACCCATGACCTGGTGTCCGACTCTCTGGTGTACCGCTACGACCCGCAGGCCAGCCCAGACGGACTGCGCGGCGACGAGGGCACCTTCTCCATCTGCTCCTTCTGGTACGTCGAGGCCCTGGTGCACGCCGGCCGGGTGGACGAGGCCCGCCTCGCCTTCGAGAAGATGCTGACGTACGCCAACCATGTCGGCCTGTACGCCGAGGAGATCGGGCAGACCGGCGAGCAACAGGGCAACTTCCCGCAGGCGTTCACGCATCTGGCTCTGATCAGCGCGGCCTTCAACCTCGACCGCGCCCTCGGCTGAACCCGACCCGACCCCGGAGCACCTGGATGACGAGCCTCGACGGCCTGCCGCAGCAACTCACCCGCACGAACGGCGAGTTGACCCTGACGAGGGTGCGGCTCGGTCCGGGCGGGCCGATCGGCTCGGTGAGGATCGCAGGCGGCACGGTGGCCGCGGTCACCGACGAGCTCGTCGCGGACGACGGCCCGGTGCTCGACCTGGACGGCCGCACCCTGCTCCCCGGGCTGTGGGACGCCCACGTCCACGCCGCGCAGTGGGCGAGCGTGCGGCACCGGCTGGACCTGTCCGGCGCGGACTCGGCGCGGTCGGCCGCAGACGCCGTACGACGGCACGCGGCCGGGCTGCCCGAGGGCGAGGTGCTGATCGGGTACGGCTTCCGGGACGGGCTGTGGCCGGACGTGCCGCACAAGTCGCTGCTGGACGCGGTGTGTCCGGGGCGGCCGGTCGCACTGGTGAGCGCCGATCTGCACGCCGCGTGGCTGAGCGCGCTCGGGCTCGCGCTGGTCGGGCGGGCCGGGCACCCGACCGGGCTACTGCGCGAGGGCGAGTGCTTCCGGGCGGTGGCGGCGCTGCCGGAGGTGCCCGAGGCGGTGCTCGACGGCTGGGTCGCCGAGGCGTGCCGGGCCGCCGCGGCGCGCGGGGTGACGGGCCTCGTCGACTTCCACTTCGCCGACAACCTCACCGACTGGTCCCGGCGCTTCGCGGCGGGCCCGCTCTCGGTGCGGGTCGACGCCGCCGTGTACCCCGCCCATCTGGAGGCGGCGATCGAGCGCGGGCTGCGCACCGGTGACGTACTGCCCGGCACGGGCGGTCTGCTGCGCGTCGGCCCGCTGAAGCTGTTCACGGACGGCTCCCTCAACACCCGTACCGCGCTGTGCTGCGACCCGTACCCGGGTCTTGAGGGCACGGCTCATCCGTACGGAATCCAGGAGACGGCGTACGAGGAGCTGGTGCGGCTGATGCGGCGGGCCTGGGCGCACGGCATCGAGCCGGCCGTGCACGCGATCGGCGACCGGGCCAACTCCCTTGCCCTGGACGCGTTCGCGGCGGTCGGCTGCCGGGGCCGGATCGAGCACGCGCAGTTGCTGACACCCGAGGACGTGCCGCGGTTCGCGGAGCTGGGGGTGACGGCCGGGGTGCAGCCCGCGCACGCGGTGGACGACCGGGACGTGGCCGACCGGCACTGGGCCGGCCGCACCGGCCGCGCCTTCGCCTACGGCGATCTGCTGGCCGCAGGCGCCCGGCTGGAGTTCGGTTCGGACGCGCCCGTGGCCCCGCTGGACCCGTGGCTGGCCGTCGCGGCGGCGGTCGGCCGCACCGGGGACGACCGCCCGGCCTGGCACCCGGAGCAACGGGTCCCGGTGCGGGCGGCGTTGGAGGCCTCCACCCGCGGGCCGCTGACGGTCGGGCCGGGCGACCCGGCCGATCTGGTGGTGCTGGACGCGGACCCGCTCCGGGCCGACGAGCGCACGCTCCGCGAGATGCCGGTGCACGCGACGCTGCTGGCCGGACGGTTCACGTTCGGGCCGTACCAGGGCTTGTCGCCGGCCGAAGGGTACAAGGGAATCTGACGACAGGCCGGGCACGGGCGCGGCGGCGTCTGCGGGCCGCCGCCGCGCCCGTCCGGGGGACGTCAGCCGAACGCGCGGACCGCCTGGTAGTAGGTCCAGGCGGTGCTGTCGCACGCGGTCTTGGTGGCGCCGCTGTAGTTGTTGCAGACGCGCTTGAGGTCCTCGTAGAAGGCGCTGTCGATGCGGGACTTGTTGGCGCTGAAGGTGCCGGCCGCCTTGTAGTTGCGGTAGCCGAAGTCGTGGCGGGCACAGGAGATGTTGAAGGGGAAGCCGAACGGGTTGTCCGGCGAGGAGGAGCAGTAGTCGGTGGACCAGTCGAACGCGTAGGCGGACCAGGCGGACTGGTTCGCGCGGGCGGCGACCCAGAGGTTGTAGCTGGACGCGCTGGTCTGCGTCCAACTGGAGAGGACCTGCGCCTTGTCGGCGGGAACGGCCTCGGCGGCCGTGGCCATGCCGACGACCGTGACCAGGGCGAGAGCCGAGCCGGTCAGGCCAGTGGCGAGTCTGCGGTGCATCCCACACCTCCATGACACTGCGACCCGGCCATCGGGTCGCAGGTTCATGACAAGAATCGCCACGGAATCCTCCGTTCACACCACGCTCCTCAGAATCAGTCGTTAACTCTCGCGCCCTGTTGGTCATTTGACGGTCACTCAACAGCGGTCGACGGCCCGCCGGGCACGTGATCGGGTGAGCGGCGAGCACCGACGACTGTCGCGCCTCGCCCCGGACCGCACTCCATCGGGCAGACTCCTGCCCATGGACACCGCTCGACATCTCGAAGCCCTCGACCTGGCAGGCCGGCTGCTCGCGGACGCCGCGGAGCGGGCCGGGGCGGACGCCGACGTACCCACCTGCCCGGGATGGCAGGTCCGGGACCTGCTGCGGCACACGGGCGCGGTGCACGTGTGGGCCGCGTCGTTCGTGCGGGAGCGGCTCACCGAGCCGCGGCCGATCGGTGAGGCACCCGACCTCGACGGCAAGGAACTGACCGACTGGTACCGGGACAGTCACCGGCGACTGGTGGACACCCTCGCCGACGCGCCGGAGGACGTCGCGTACTGGACCTTCCATCCGGCTCCGAACCCCTCCCCCCTGGCCTTCTGGACCAGACGGCAGGCGCATGAGACGACCGTGCACCGCTTCGACGCGCAGGCCGCGCTCGGCGTCGGCCCGGACCCGGTGGACGCGGAGTTCGCGGAGTTCACGGCCGACGGGATCGACGAGCTGCTGCGCGGGTTCCACGCCCGGAGCCGGAGCCGGGTCCGTACGGAGGTGCCGTGCGTGCTGCGGGTGCGCGCCTCGGACACGGACGCGGTGTGGAGCGTACGGCTGTCGCCAAAGCCGCCGGTGACCACGCTCGACGCGGACGGGCCCGCCACCACCGAACTCTCGGGCACCGCGGGTGAGTTGTACTTCGCCCTGTGGAACCGGCTGCCCGTCCCGCACATCGCGGGCGATCGCGCGCTCGCCGATCTGTGGCGCGAGCTGTCGGGGATCGGCTGACCTCGCCGGGTCAGACCGCGCCCGCCTCGCCCGCTTCCGCCGTGTCCCCCAACATCCGCGTCAGCACGGCCCGTTGGACCGGCAGCACCGCGCCGTGCAGCTCGCGCCCCCGCACGGTGAGCGCCACCCGCACACCCCGGCGGTCCTCGGGGCACAGCCCGCGTTCGACGAGGCCGCACTTCTCCAGCCGGGCGACGAGGCGGGAGAGCGCGCTCTGGCTGAGGTGGACGCGCTCGGCGATCTCCTGGATGCGATAGGAACAGCCCCCGGCGAGCACGTCCAGCACCTCGAAGTCACTGGCGCACAGGCCGTGCCGGCCCAGCTCCCGGTCGAGTTCGCACTGTGTGCGGGCGTGCAGCGCCAGGATGTCCCGCCACTGGTCCACGAGCGCCTGCCCGGCATTCTTCGCCGCCATGGGCGCACCGTAGCAGAGAACGAATTTTGTTGCATCGGAATTAAATGCACTTGCATTCGATGCATGTGCATGTAGTGTCGTCGCCATGACCTCTCCGCTCACCACCCCTACGGCCCCGTCGGCGACGGATCGCTGGACACCCCGGCTGTGGGGCACCCTGCTGGTGCTGTGCGCCGCGATGTTCCTCGACGCCCTGGACGTGTCGATGGTCGGTGTCGCCCTGCCGTCCATCGGCTCCGACCTGGGACTGTCCACCTCCACGCTCCAGTGGATCGTCAGCGGCTACATCCTCGGCTACGGCGGACTCCTGCTCCTCGGCGGACGGACCGCCGACCTCCTCGGCCGGCGCCAGGTGTTCCTGGTCGCGCTCGGCGTCTTCGCACTCGCTTCACTGCTCGGCGGTCTGGTCGACTCCGGTCCCCTGCTCATCGCCAGCCGCTTCATCAAGGGCCTGAGCGCCGCCTTCACCGCACCGGCCGGCCTGTCGATCATCACCACCACGTTCGCCGAGGGCCCCCTGCGCAACCGGGCCCTGTCCATCTACACCACCTGCGCCGCCACCGGCTTCTCCATGGGCCTGGTGCTCTCCGGCCTGCTCACGGAGGCCAGTTGGCGTCTGACGATGCTGCTGCCCGCGCCCATCGCCCTGATCGCCCTCGTGGCCGGCCTCAAGCTGCTGCCGCGCAGCACCCGCGAGCAGAACCACAACGGCTACGACATCCCCGGCGCCGTCCTCGGCACCGCCTCGATGCTGCTGCTGGTCTTCACGGTCGTCCAGGCCCCCGAATCCGGCTGGACATCGGCCCGCACCCTGCTGTCGTTCCTCGCCGCCGCCGTCCTGCTGACCGCGTTCGTGCTCGTCGAGCGGCGCTCGGCCGGACCGCTGATCCGGCTCGGCGTACTGCGCTCCGGCAACCAGATCCGCGCCCAGCTCGGCGCCATGGCCTTCTTCGGCTCGTACGTCGGCTTCCAGTTCCTGGTCACCCTGTACATGCAGTCACTGCTCGGCTGGTCCGCGCTGCACACCGCGCTCGCCTTCCTGCCCGCCGGCGCGCTGGTGGCCGTCTCCTCCACCAAGGTCGGCGCGATCGTCGACCGGTTCGGCACCCAGCGGCTGATCGCGATCGGCTTCGCCCTGATGGTCGCCGGATACGCGCTGTTCCTCGGCGTCGACCTCGACCCGGTCTACGCCGTCGCCATCCTGCCGAGCATGCTGCTGATCGGCGCCGCCTGCGCGCTCGTCTTCCCCTCGCTCAACATCCAGGCCACCAACGGGGTCGAGGACCACGAGCAGGGCATGGTCTCCGGCCTGCTGAACACCTCCGTCCAGGTCGGCGGGGCGATCTTCCTCGCCGTGGTCACCGCCGTGGTCACCGCGGGCGCCCCGGAGAACGCCACCCCGCAGGCCGTCCTGGACAGCTACCGGCCCGGCCTGATCGTGGTCGCCGCGATCGCCGCCGCCGGCCTGCTGGTCACCCTGACCGGAATGCGGGTCCGACGGCAGACGCACTCGGTCGTCGTCGCCAGGTCCACCACCGAGGAGGCGGGCGCGGAACGCGTTGCGGTCCGCGACTGAGTCGGGGGACACCGCCTCCCACGGGTGCCCGGCGGGGCCGTTTGCCCCGCCGGGCACCCGCCTGTTTCACTCGGGGCATGACCATGCACGGGGGACGGCGCCGGACGCAGGCCGAACGGGACGCGATCACCGTCGAGATCGGATACGCCCTGTTCAGCGCGGCCTTCGCGGCCGCGGTCGTGTTCGGGGCGATCGCCGGGCCGGCCTTCCTCTTCGACCTGCCCGACCCACTGGAGACCCTGCTGAGGCGCACCGGGCTGGTGGTCGCGCCCGTCCTCTTCGCCGTCCGCGTGATCTCCGTGCTGGTGCGGTTCCGCGGCCCCGCTCAGCCCAGCCAGCCCGGCCGCACCAACCCCGACTCGTAGGCCAGCACCACGAGTTGGGCCCGGTCGCGCACACCGAGCTTCACCATCGTGCGGCTGACATGGGTCTTGGCGGTCAGCGGGCTGACGACCAGCCGACGGGCGATCTCCTCGTTCGACAGCCCGATGCCGACCAGGGCCATCACCTCCCGCTCCCGCTCGGTGAGCTGCGCCAGCGCGTCCGCGGCCGCGGGCTCCTTGGAACGGGCCGCGAACTCCGCGATCAGCCGACGGGTCACCCCCGGCGAGAGCAGCGCGTCCCCCGCCACCACCGCCCGCACCGCGCGCAGGAGTTCGTCCGGCTCGGTGTCCTTGACCAGGAAACCCGAGGCGCCGGAGCGGATCGCCTCGAAGACGTACTCGTCCAGCTCGAACGTCGTCAGCATCACCACCCTGACGTCCTTCAACTCCTCGTCCCCGGTGATGCCCCGGGTGGCCGCCAGACCGTCCAGCACGGGCATCCGGATGTCCATCAGCACCACGTCCGGGCGCAGTTCACGCACCCGGCGCAGCGCCTCGTCGCCGTCGGAGGCCTCCCCGGCCACCTCGATGTCCGGCTGCGCGTCCAGCAACGCCCGGAAACCGGCCCGGACCAGCGACTGATCGTCGGCGAGCAGCACTCGGATCACCGGTCGTCCTCCTCGACTCGCAACGGCAGTACCGCGAGCACCCGGAACCCACCGTCCGGCCGGGGGCCCGCCTCGATCGTGCCACCCAGCGCGGCCGCCCGCTCCCGCATCCCGGCCAGGCCGTTGCCACTGCCGCCCGCGTCGGCGCCGGTCGCCGGACCGTCGTCGTCGATACGCAGCCGCAGCGTCGTACCGTCACCCTGATCGAGCACCACGCGCGCGTGCCGCGAGCCCGAGTGCCGTACGACATTGGTGAGCGCCTCCTGCACGATCCGGAACGCGGCGAGATCCGCGCCCGGCGGCAGGCGCGGCACCTCCCCCTCGACCGTGACGCTGAGGCCCGCACTCGCCGCCTGTTCCACCAGCTCCGGCAGCCGGTCCAGGCCGGGCGCGGGGGCGCGGGGCGCGTCACCCGCGGCCCGCAGGGTGTCGAGCACCTGGCGGACCTCGCCGAGCGCCTCCTTGCTGGCCGACTTGATCGTGGTGAGCGCGGCGCGCGCCTGTTCCGGGTCGCTGTCCAGCAGGGCCAGGCCCACGCCCGCCTGCACATTGATCACCGAGATGCTGTGCGCGAGGACGTCATGCAACTCCCTGGCGATGCGCAGCCGTTCCTCGTCCGCCCGCCGCCGGGCCGCCTGGGCGCGCTCGGCCTGTTCACGGGCCCACTGCTCACGGCGTACCCGCACCAGCTCCGCCAGCGCGACGATCGCGGCCACCCAGGCGGCGATCACCGCCTCCTGCCCCCAGTACGCCGCCGAGTCGTCCGACGGCGGCAGCCACCGGTACAGCCAGTGCGCCACCAGTACGTGCGCGGCCCACAGCGAACCGACCGCCGCCCAGGCGGCCCTGCGGTGACCCGCCACGACCGCGCTGAAACAGGCCACGGCGACCGTCAGGAACACCGGGCCGTACGGGTATCCGGCCCCCAGATAGACCGCCGTGGTGGCGGCCGTGCCGAACACCACCGGCACCGGGTGACGCAGCCGCCACAGCAACTGGCCGCAGGCCAGCACGAGCAGCACGCGCGCGAAGACGTCGAGGTCCGCCCGCTCGCCCGCCTGCTCGTGCGCGGCGAAGGAGGAGCCGACCAGCACGAAGGCGGTGATCAACAGCGTCGAGGGCCACGGCCACCGGCGGCCGTGGCCCTGCCGCCCGTGGGCCAGGACCCATGGCGGCGGACCCCACGGTGGTCTCCCCCGGCGAAGGCGCTGCTCATCCATGCCCGCCACGCTAGACCGGGGGCGGCACCGAGGGCGTCAGCCAGGCGTGGTGATCACACGTACTCCCCGGGAAGTACGTCGTGACGTGGTGGTCGGCGCCTGCCGGCGCGGGCTGCCCTGCCCGACGGTCTCAGGCCTGCTGCTGGGCCCTGCCCCGCTGCGGGTAGACCAGGCCCACGCCGTGCGCGAGTTGGGTCGCGGCGTGGCGGAAGAACGGCTCACGATCCTCGACGACCCGCGTGAACTGGCCGAACACCTCGAAACCCACCAGCCCGTACAGCTGCGCCCAGGCCGCGACCAGTGCCGTCACCACCTCGGCGGGCAGGTCCGGTGCGAGGTCGGCCGCCATCCGCTCGGCCTCGGGGCGCAGCTCGGCGGGAAGCTTGGTGCGGGCCACACCGAGACCGCGGTGGGCGTCGCGGACGATGCCGATGAGGAGAAGGCCGACGCGCGCGGCGGGGCGGACGGTCGCCTGCGGGGCGGCGTACCCGGGCACCGGGGAGCCGTAGATCAGGGCGTACTCGTGCGGATGCCCGAGCGCCCAGCCCCGCACCGCCTCGCAGACGGCGGTCCAGCGGGTCACGGGCCCGGCGTCGGCGACCGCGTCATGCGCGGCCTCGGCCGCCTCGCCGAGCGAGTCGTAGGCGTCGATGATCAACGCGGTGAGCAGCTCGTCGCGGCTGGGGAAGTAACGGTAGATCGCGGACGAGGCCATGCCGAGCTCACGGGCGACGGCGCGGAGGGAGAGCTTGGCGGCGCCCTCCGCGGCGAGCTGCCTGCGCGCCTCGTCCTTGATGGCCGCGGTGACTTCTACTCGGGCGCGGGCTCGGGCTCCTTGTGCGGTGGTCATGGGGTGCAGTGTGCCATGGGACGTGAGCGGTGCACACAATTGCGAGCAGTGCTCACACTGAGGGGTGACGTGTGGCGGGCTTGTGTGGTGCGGGCGTTCGAGGGGGGTACGGGCGGCCGGGGGGTGCGGGCCGCTGGGGAGGTGCGGGCGGCCGGGGGCGGGCCGCCAGGGAGGTGCGGGCGGCCGGGGGTGCGGGCCGGCCGGGGGCCTGCACGCAGTTCAGAACGGTGCGGGCACTCAGGGGCCGTGCGCCCTGTCGAGAGCGGTGCACGCCGCGGAGAGCGATGCACGCCGCGGAGAGCGGTGCACGCCGCGGAGAGCGGTGCACGCTGCCGAGACCGGCGCACGCGACCGAGAGCGCTGCACCCCACCGAGACCGGCCCACACCGTCGTGAGCGATGCACGCCACCGAGAGCGGTGGACGCCACCGAGAGCGGTGCACACAATTGAGAGCAGTGCTCTTGCTTTAGGGCAGCGACCTAGGGCAGACTGCTCTTCAGCGGATCGAGAGCGGCGCTCTCGATTTGGAGCACCGCTCTCAGTTTGGGCCACTGCTCACAGAACAGAACACCGATCCAGCCATTCCCACCCGAGCCCGCCGCAGCCACCCACACACGACACACCGCGCATCGTGCACCGCACACCTCAGGGGGTCCCCATGTCATCCTTCGCGTCCACCCACCCGGCCCAGCCCTACTACCTCAAGTCCGGCCCCGTGGCCACACGCCTCAACAACGCCATCGGCTGGCTCGCCCGGCACGGGATCAGCCTCGCGGGCACGGCGGAGCTGTCCGTCAAGGGGCGCAAGAGCGGCCAGATGCAGCGGATCCCGGTGAACCCGCACACCCATGACGGCGGGCAGTACCTCGTCTCCGCCCGGGGCCACTCCCAGTGGGTGCGGAACATGCGCGTCGCGGGCAGGGGTGAACTGCGGGTCGGCCGGAAGGTCCGCGTGTTCACCGCGCAGGAGCTTCCCGACGCCGAAAAGCTCCCGATCCTGCGGTCCTACCTGGAGAAGTGGGGCTGGGAGGTCAACCAGTACTTCCAGGGCGTCACGGCCAAGTCGTCCGACGAGGAGATCCTCGCGTCGGCCGCGGACCACCCCGTCTTCCGGATCACGGTCAGGAAGTGACGCCCCCGGAAGCGTCGGAAGCCCCAGACGTCCCGGAGGCCCCGGGCCCCCCAGCCGCCCCGGACCCCTCACCCGACGCTCCGTCACCCTCCTCGCCAGCACCACCAGCGGCAGCGGCACCCGCACCCGCACCAACCGCAGGCCCCCCAGCCGCCCCCCGATCCAGCACCACCAGCATCCGCTGCACGATCGGCCGGTTGCGCACGATCTCCCCGAGGGACGTGCGGCCACGGGTGATGTCCATGAAGGCACGCCACACCGGACGCACACCGGTCAGACCGGCGTGGAACACTCCCGGCCGACGTTCGAACGCGGCGAGCAGCCGCTTGCCGACGGCCATCTCGACTCCCAGCCCCGCCTTGACGGCGAAGGCGTAGTTGAGGGCCTGGCGGCGGGTGTCCACGGCGTCGTGGGCCTCGGCGATGCGTACGGCCCACTCCCCCGCGAGCCGCCCCGAGCGCAGGGCGAAGGAGATGCCCTCGCGGGTCCACGGCTCCAGGAGTCCGGCCGCGTCGCCGCAGACCAGCACCCGCCCGCGCGAGAGCGGCGAGTCGTCGGCGCGACAACGGGTCAAGTGCCCGGAGGAGACGGTCGGTTCGAAGCCGGCCAGGCCGAGCCGCCCGATGAAGTCCTCCAAGTAGCGCTTGGTGGCGGCGCCTTCGCCGCGCGCGGAGATCACACCGACGGTCAGGGTGTCACCCTTGGGGAAGACCCAGCCATAACTGCCGGGAATCGGGCCCCAGTCGAGCAGAATGCGGCCCTTCCAGTCGTCGGCGACGGTCTGCGGGACCGGGATCTCCGCCTCCAGGCCGAGATCGACCTGGTCGAGCTTGACGCCGACATGTGCTCCTATGCGGCTGGCACTGCCGTCCGCGCCGACGACGGCCCGCGCCAGGACGGTCTCGCCGCCCTGCAGGACGACGGCGACCGTGCGCCGGTCCGGCACCGCCGAGCCGTGCTGTTCGACGCGTGAGACGGCGACGCCCGTGCGCAGTTCGGCGCCAGCCTTCTGGGCGTGTTCGACGAGCTGCTGGTCGAACTCGGGGCGGTTGATCAGCCCGAACAGCATGTGCCGGGAGCGCCGGGTGCGGGTGAAGCGGCCGTTGTGGGTGAAGGTGACCGCGTGCACCCGGTCGCGCAGGGGCAGTTCGTAGCCGGGCGGCAGGGCGTCGCGAGAGGGGCCGATGATGCCGCCGCCGCATGTCTTGTAACGGGGCAGTTCGGCTTTCTCCAGCAACAGCACGCGTCGTCCCGCGACCGCGGCCGCGTAGGCGGCCGAGGCCCCCGCGGGTCCTGCGCCCACCACGACGACGTCCCAGACCTGCCGCTCGTCGTCCGCCGAAGAGTTCTCGCTGCTCACGATGGTTACTGCTCCCGGTCCAGCCGCCTGCCGCTTCTGTCCTACGCATCCTACGGCGGGCCCGGGGCCCGTCCTGAGGATGATGCCGGCGTCGCGCGATCCGACACCCGTGGCTCACCCGCCCCGACCCCGGCCGAAAGGTGCTGTTCCCGGTGGCCGGCCTGGCCGGGCGGACGGGCCCTGCCGCAGGTCACTGTGGCAGGATCGCGCTACCCAAATGTCCAACGTCGCACCTACGAGGAGCGTGCCCATGTCGTCGAATCCGGTCGCCGAGACCGTCGCCGCGCTGATGCCCAGGGCGAAGGCGGAACTCGCCGAGCTGGTGGCCTTCAAATCGGTGGCGGACTTCGACCAGTTCCCCAAGAGCGAGAGCGAGGGCGCGGCCCGCTGGGTCGCGGACGCGCTGTCTGCCGAGGGCTTCGAAGACGTGGCCCTGCTCGACACACCGGACGGCACCCAGTCGGTCTACGGCTTCCTGCCCGGCCCCGAGGGCGCGCGGACGGTCCTGCTCTACGCCCACTACGACGTGCAGCCGCCGCTGGACGAGACGCGCTGGAGCACGCCCCCGTTCGAGCTGACCGAGCGCGACGGGCGCTGGTACGGCCGTGGCGCCGCCGACTGCAAGGGCGGTGTGATCATGCACCTGCTCGCCCTGCGCGCACTGAAGGCGAACGGCGGCATACCGGTGCACGTGAAGTTCATCGCCGAGGGCTCGGAGGAGATGGGCACCGGCGGCCTGCAGCGGTACGCCGAGGCGCACCCGGAGCTGCTGACGGCCGACACCATCGTGATCGGCGACGCGGGCAACTTCCGGGTCGGCCTGCCCACCGTCACCACCACACTGCGCGGTATGACGACGCTGCGGGTCCAGGTCGACACCCTTCAGGGCAACCTGCACTCCGGCCAGTTCGGCGGCGCGGCGCCCGACGCGCTGGCCGCGCTGATCCGCGTACTGGACTCGCTGCGGGCCGAGGACGGCACGACGACCGTGGACGGGCTCGGGCAGGGGTCGTCGTGGGACGGGCTCGCCTACGACGAGGAGCAGTTCCGCAAGGACGCCAAGGTGCTGGACGGGGTCGGCCTGATCGGCGCGGGCTCCGTGGCGGACCGGATCTGGGCGCGGCCGTCGGCCACCGTGCTCGGTATCGACTGCCCGCCGGTCGTGGGCGCCACGCCGTCGGTGCAGGCGAGCGCCCGCGCGCTGATCGGTCTGCGGGTGCCGCCGGGCGCCGACGCGGCCGAGGCCACCAAGCTGCTCACGGCGCACCTGGAGGCGCACACGCCGTGGGGCGCCCGGGTGTCGACGGAGCAGATCGGCCAGGGCCAGCCGTTCCGCGCGGACACCTCCAGCCCGGCGTACCAGGCGATGGCCGACGCGATGGCGGTCGCCTACCCGGGGGAGGAGATGCAGTACGCAGGTCAGGGCGGCTCGATCCCGCTGTGCAACACCCTGTCCTCGCTCTACCCGGAGGCGGAGATCCTGCTCATCGGCCTGAGCGAGCCGGAGGCGCAGATCCACGCCGTGAACGAGAGCGTGTCGCCGCAGGAGCTGGAGCGCCTGTCGGTGGCGGAGGCGCTGTTCCTGCGCAACTACGCGGCGCGCTGACGCCGTGAAGCGCGGGGCTCGACCGGTTGGGGGCCCCGCGCTTCCCTCTACGGGCAACGGCCCGCCGGCGAGCGTCGGGCGGGCCTGCCGTACGTCCTGACCGAGCCGGGCCCCGTACCGCCGTACGCCCTGACCCCGGCGCGCCCTGTATCGCCGTACGCCCTGACCGCGGCGCGCCCCGTACGGCCGTACGGGGCGCGCCCGCGTGTCGGCCCTGGTCAGCCGTTCCCGGCCGGAACCCCCGCCTCCAGATACAGCGCCGCCCCGCGCTCGCGCGCCCGCAGGGCCCAGCGCAGGCGTTCGTAGCGGACGGGCGGCAGCATGGTGGCGGCCTCCTGCTCGGTGACGAAGCGCCAGGCGCGCAGTTCGGGGCCGGGCAGCAGCAGGCGTTCGGCGGTGGAGTGGTCGAGGCGGCCGCCGTCGAACAGGAGCCGCAGCCCGCCGTAGCCGGGGGGCGAGGGGCGTTCCCAGTCGACGACGAGGAGGCGCGGTACATCGTCCAGGTGGATGCCCGTCTCCTCGGCGACCTCGCGCACGCCGGCGCGGGCCGGTGCCTCGCCGGGTTCGACGACGCCGCCGGGGAACTCCCAGCCGGGCTTGTACGTCGGGTCGACGAGCAGCACGCGGTCGTGCTCGTCGAAGAGCAGGACGCCCGAGGCGACCGTCTCGGCAGTGGGTTCGGCGGTCTGCACGATGGCGCAGGTGGGCGCGGTGTCGGTGGCGACGGCGTCGGCGATGCGCGCGGCACTCTCGTGGGGTGTGAGGGTGCCGTTGTCGACGGGGTGGGCGTCGGCACAGAGCCAGCCGGCCAGGGCGGCCCGGTAGGGCTCTATGTGGTCGTAGGACCACTGGCGTATGCGTATCTCGCCGTCGGGGAGGTCCGGTGGGACCTCGCGTTGGGCGATCCGCTCGCGCAGGATCGTTTCGGCCGGGGTCAGCACGATGTGCCGTACGGCGATCCGGCGGGCGGCGAGACCGCCGAAGATCTCGTCGCGGTACTCCTGACGCAGCAGGGTCATGGGCACCACGAGGGTGCCGCCGAGCTCGGCGAGCAGTGCGGCCGCCGTGTCGATGACGAGCCGGCGCCAGATCGGCAGGTCCTGGAAGTCGCTCGTCTCGGCGAGTCGTTTGGCGGGCAGCAGGTGTGTGAGTGCCCCTCCGACGAGTTCGGGGTCAAAGAGCGTGCTGTTCGGGATCAGGTCGATCAGCTCCCGTGCGGTGGTCGTCTTTCCCGCACCGAACGCGCCGTTGATCCAGACGACGGTCACGATTCCCCCTCTTCTGTTGGCCCCCAGTGGCTTGCCCGCTCCACCCTGCCACGGAAACCAGGCGCAGTTGAGTGCCTGCGAACAGCAGGGCGCCGGACCCCTCGGCGGGGATCCGGCGCCCTGGGGGCCCTCCGAACGGGGGCCGTCAGCGGTTGTGCGCGCCGCCCTGGCCGCCGAGGGCGGACTCGTCGACGTCCAGGCTGTCGCTGGCGATCGTGTGGTCGAGGGTGCTGAGGGTGCCGTTCACGCCGAGATCGCCCAGGTCGTCGCCGAGGGCGTGGGACGGGGTGACCGCCGCGACGACGAAACCGGTGGCGAGGGAGGCGAGGGCGAGCATGCTGCGCTTCTTCATGCCGGACTCAACGGCACCCACCGCACGAAGGTCACGGCCGCCGTACCAGGTCACGGCCGTCGCACCGGCTCATTGCCGTCGCACCAGGTCATGGCCGACGTACCAGGTCACGGCCGCCGCAGGGCGTCGCCCGGCGGTTCGACGACCCCGCCCGGCCCACCGAAGCCGACAACGGCAGCGTCACCCCACCGACGGCGACACTCACGGCAGGCAACTCCGACGACGGCCCCGAGGACGACCCCTAGGAACCCACCGAGAACGAAACCGACGGCGACCTCAGCAGCAGGGCAGCCGGGCGGCGGAAGCATTCCGCCACGACCGCGCCTCCTCCCCCGCCGGCCCCTCCTCAGACGCCCGCGGCCGCCCTCCCCGACAGCGCCGCCGCGGCCGCGCCGACCAGCCCGGCGTCCGTGCCCATCCGGGCGGGTACCACCTTCAGGCGCCGCACGAAGGACAGCGTGGCGTAGTGGGCGAGGGCCTTGCGCAGGGGCGTGAAGAGGATGTCGCCCGCGTTGCCCACGCCGCCGCCGACGACGGCGATGTCGATCTCCACCAGGGTCGCGGTGGCGGCGATACCGGCGGCCAGGGCCTGCGCGGCCCGTTCGAACGAGGCGAGGGCGACGGGGTCGCCGGAGCGGGCCGCGGCGGCGACCGCGGCGGCTGAGGTGTCGCCGTCCGGGCCGGGCCGCCAGCCCGCCTCCAGGGCGCGGCGGGCGATGTTGGGGCCGCTGGCGATGCGTTCGACGCAGCCGCGCGAGCCGCAGGGGCAGGGGTCGCCGTCGAGGTCGACGCTGATGTGGCCGATGTGACCGGCGTTGCCGGTGGGGCCCGGGTGGAGCCGACCGCCGAGGACGAGGCCGCCGCCGACGCCGGTGGACACGACCATGCACAGGGCGTTGTCGTGGCCGCGGGCGGCGCCCTGCCAGTGTTCGGCCGCCGTGATGGCCACGCCGTCGCCGATCAGCTCGACCGGCAGTCCTCCGGTCGCCTCGCGGACGCCGTCGACCAGCGGGTAGTCGCGCCAGCCGGGAACGTTGACCGGGCTGACCGTGCCCGTGGAGGCGTCGACCGGTCCCGCGCTGCCGATGCCGACCGCGTCGGCGCGATGCCACAGGGGCGAGGCGGCGAGTTCGCCGAGGACCTGCCGCACGGAGTCCATGACAGTGCCGCCGTCCTTCCGCGCGGGCGTCGGGCGCTGGGCACGCACCAGGATCTGGCCGTCGCCGTCCACCAGGGCACCGGCGATCTTGGTGCCGCCGATGTCGAGCGCGGCCACGAGGGCGGTGTGCGTCAAGGTCGGTTCTCCCGGTCAGCCGTGGGAATGGGCAGGAAATGCGCAGGCCTGTCCGGCGGTGGGGCGCGCGGGCGAAGTATGCGATGAACAGTGTCTCTCGCTTCTGACAACGTTGTCCAGGCTCTATGCTCGACGCCACATCCTCATACAATCCACGAATCGACGCACCCCCGAGGATCACAGGACAGGACACCCCAACGTGGCCGATGCCATCCGCAGAGCCGACGGGCTCTCCGCGTCCCGCTACGGGACCCGCCCGACGATGAAGGACGTCGCCGCACGGGCCGGTGTCGGCCTGAAGACGGTGTCGCGTGTCGTCAACGGCGAGCCCGGTGTCACACCCGACACCGAGCGGCGGGTGCAGGACGCCATCGAGGCGCTCGGTTTCCGCCGCAACGACAGCGCCCGAGTGCTGCGCAAGGGCCGCACGGCCAGTATCGGCCTGGTCCTGGAGGACCTCGCCGACCCCTTCTACGGCCCTCTCAGCCGAGCCGTGGAGGAGGTGGCCCGCGCCCACGGCGCGCTGCTGATCAACGGCTCCAGCGCCGAGGACCCCGAGCGGGAACAGGAACTGGCGCTGGCGCTGTGCGCTCGCCGGGTGGACGGTCTGGTGGTCATCCCGGCCGGTGACGACCACCGCTATCTGGAACCGGAGATCAGGGCGGGCGTGGCCACGGTGTTCGTGGACCGGCCGGCCGGCCGGATCGACGCGGACGTGGTGCTGTCGGACAACTTCGGCGGGGCCCGGGACGGTGTCGCCCATCTGATCGCGCACGGGCACCGCCGGATCGGGTTCATCGGCGACATGCCCCGCATCCACACCGCTGCCGAGCGACTGCGGGGCTACCGGGCGGCCATGGAGGACGCCGGGATACCGGTGGCGGGCTCCTGGATGTCCCTGGGCGTGACCCACCCCGAGCGGGTGCGCCGGGCGGCGGAGGAGATGCTGTCCGGCCCCGACCCGGTGACCGCGATCTTCACGGGCAACAACCGGGTGACCGTCACGGTCGTCCGGGTCCTCGCCGAGCAGTCCCGCGGTGTCGCCCTGGTGGGCTTCGACGACATCGAGCTCGCCGATCTGCTCCAGCCCGGTCTGACCGTGGTCGCGCAGGACTCCGCGGCGCTGGGCCGTACGGCCGCCGAGCGGCTGTTCCGCCAACTGGACGGCAATCTGGTCACGCCCGAGCGGATCGAGCTGCCCACCCGGCTGATCACCCGTGGCTCGGGCGAGCTGCCGCCGGCGGACTGAGGGGCTCATGGACGGGGAGCGGCACACGCTGGAGGCCCTGGGGCTCGCCGGAGTACCGCAGGACGATCCGCTGAGCTATCCGGGTGTGTGGCCGCGGCGGTCCGGGCTGCTCGACGGCGACCATCTGTGGCCGCTGACCCGGCTGGTCCACCCGGACCGCACCCCGGTGCTCGCGATCGGCTCCAACGCCTCGCCCGGCCAGGTGCGCCGCAAGATGACCCTGGCCGGTCTCTCGGCGCCCGTACCGATGGTGAAGGTCCGCGTCACCGGCCTCGCCGTGGGTGTCTCGGCGCATGTGAGCCGGCTGGGGTACGTCTCGGCGTCGCCGCTGCACGCGCCGGGCGCCGTACGGGAGTTGTTCGTGGTGTGGCTGGACGCCGAACAGCTCGCGGTGGTGGACGCCAGCGAGGGCGTGCCGCTGCCGGCGGGCAACTTCCGCCGGGCCTGGTTGCCCGCGGCCCAGGTGCCGGTGGAACTGGAGGACGGGCGCACGCTGCCGGGGGTGTACTCGTACATCAACCGGCGCGGGGTCCTGCGGGACGGTGGCGGCGGGCCCCGTTCGCACCCCGGCCAGCGGGCGCTGCTCACCGAACTCCTCGGCGGGCTGCCCCGGTTGAGGGAGCTGTTCGGGGCGACACCGGAGGAGTTCGTCGCGCGGGCGCGGGCCGACGCGGCGCTGTGCGAGCACGGCACGCGGCTGTTCGCCGAGAAGGGGCTGGTGACCAGGTCCGGGCTGGAGGCGTACGTCCGCGCCGAGCAGATCGGAAGCTCCGTCCCCGGCGCGTCGCCGTCGCCGCCCTCCTCGTAGACGCCGGTGCGGCCGGGCGGTCGCTCGCGGGTACGCCGGTACGGGGCCTAAAAGTGCCCCCACAGGCGACGTTCGCCCTGTCCCGACGCCCGGCACGCCCTCTCGCCGCACCGGGGACAGACCCGAGCACTCCAGTACGAGGGCCCGTACTCGGCCCTCCCCCGGAGGGGGATCCCCAGAGCACATACCGGACGCCGCTCCCTGACGGGCAAACGCTGCCTGCCAGGGGCACCGGGTCGCTCGCGTTGCGGGCGGCTCGGCGGGCGGCGGACACTGGCCGTGAGCGGTGGCACTCCGGAAGGAGCCGGCAGCCATGGGCGACTACGTGGATCTTCCCGGCGTCAGGACGTGGTACGAGACCGAAGGGTCGGCCGGTGAGCCGCTGCTGCTGTTGCACGGCGGTTTCTGCACGAACGAGACATGGGATCCGCAGCGCGCCGACCTCGCGGCGGAGTACCACGTGTTCCTGCCCGAGCGCCGCGGGCACGGGCGCACGCCCGACGTCCCCGGTCCGTTCTCCTACCAGGACATGGCCCGGGACACCGCCGACTTCATCGAGATGATGGTCGGCGGCCCGGCGCATCTCGTCGGCTGGAGCGACGGCGCGATCGTGGCCCTGCTCGTCGCGCTCACCCGCCCGGACGTGGTCCGCAAGGTCGTGGCCATCGGGGCGAACTTCCGTCCGGCGCCGGAGTGTTCGGCGGCGCCGGGGCTGCTCGACCACATGACGGCGGACAGTCCGGCCATGGCGTCGTTCCGCGAGATGTACGTGGCGGTGTCGCCGGACGGGCCGGAGCACTGGCCGGTCGTCGCGGACAGGCTGCTCGACATGTACCGCAGGGAGCCGGACCTCTCGACGGACGATCTGGCCCGGATCGGCGTGCCCACCCTGGTCCTGGTCGGGGACGACGACATGCTCACCCTGGAGCACACGATCGCCCTGTACCGGGCGATCCAGGGTGCCGAACTGGCCGTCGTGCCGGGGGCCTCGCACGCGCTGACGATGGAGAAGCCCGCGGTGGTCAACCGGATCGTGCTCGACTTCCTCGGCAACGATCCCGCCCCGACTCTGTTTCCCATCCGTCGCGCCGAGGCGGCGGCCGCCGCCGCGGGCGGCCACGTCTGAGGCCGGGTGAGCGCTACTGCGCGGACGCCGTCAGGTCGCCGCGCCGCGGCGCCGCGAACCCTTCGAGGTCGGCCCGGGTGAGGCCGGTCAGCCGGGCGACCTCGGCGATGTCGAGGGCGCCGCAGTCGAGGCCGCGCAGGAGGTAGCCGCCGAGGGCCTTGGCGGTGGCGGGCTCGTCCATGACGTCGCCGCCGGCGTGGTTGGCGTAGCGGGCGAGGCGGGCGGCGGCCTGCTCGAAGCCCTCGCGGTAGAAGGCGAAGACGGCGGCGTAGCGGGTGGGGATGTGGCCGGGGTGCATGTCCCAGCCCTGGTAGTAGGCGCGGGCCAGGGCGCGGCGGGTGAGGCCGTAGTGCAGGCGCCAGGCGTCGTGGACCTTCTCGGTGGGTCCGACCGGGAGGACGTTGGTCGAGCCGTCCGAGACGCGTACGCCCGTGCCCGCCGCCGCGACCTGCATGATCGCCTTGGCGTGGTCGGCGGCCGGGTGGTCGCTGGCCTGGTAGGCGGCGGAGACGCCGAGGCAGGCGCTGTAGTCGAAGGTGCCGTAGTGCAGGCCGGTGGCGCGGCCCTCGGCGGCCTGGATCATCCGGGCGACGGTGGCGGTGCCGTCGGCGGCGAGGATGGACTGGCTGGTCTCGATCTGGATCTCGAAGCCGATCCGGCCGGGCTCCAGGGCGTGCGCCTTCTCGAAGGCCTCCAGGAGCCGGACCATGGCGGTGACCTGCTCGGGGTAGGTCACCTTGGGCAGGGTCAGGACCAGTCCGCCGGGCAGGCCGCCGGCCTCCATCAGGCCGGTCAGGAAGACGTCCAGGGTGCGGATGCCGCGGTCGCGGACGGGGGCCTCCATGCACTTCATGCGGATGCCCATGTAGGGGGCGGCGCTCGTGTCGCCGTAGGCCTCGGCGATCAGACGGGCGGCGCGGGCCGCGTCCCGGTCCTCGTGCCCGCCCTGGTAGCCGTCCTCGAAGTCGACGCGCAGGTCTTCGATCGGCTCGCGCTCCAGCTTGGCGCGGACGCGGGAGTAGACCGGCTCGGCCAGTTCGTCGGACAGGCCGAGGACGGCGGCGAAGGAGGCCGCGTCCGGGGCGTGTTCGTCGAGGGCGGCGAGTGCCTGGTCGCCCCAGGAGCGGATGGTGTCGGCGGCGAAGACGTCGCCGGGTACGTAGACGGTGTGGACGGGCTGGCGGGTGCCGGGGTCTCCGGGGTAGACGCGTTCCAGTTCCGCGTCGACCTGCGCGAGGGAGGCGCTGATCTCCTCGCTGACGGTGCCCGCGAGGCTCGTCGCCACCTGCTCCTGCTGGCCTTGACCCATTCCCACACCCTCCAATTTTCCGCACTACGGAATCAACAATCCGTAGAATGAAGTTATCCGGGGACCTCTGGCGGGTCAACACCCCTTCTCGCGTGAAGCTGTCACACGCTCCCGCGCACCGACTCGTCCGGTCGTCTCGTCCGGTCGTCCCTCTCCCCGAGGAGTCCCCGTGCCGCACCGCAGTCGCGTCACCCGCCGTCCGGGCCTGGCCTGGCCGCCGCGGTCACCGTGCCCGCCTCCAGTACAGCACTGTCCGTCTCGGCCGCCTCGGCGGACGAGCCGCGCCGCACGTGCTGCACGTGATGTCCTTCAACCCCCGCTTCGCGAGCACCGCCGAGCCGCGCCGTCGGCCCGTCCGCCGGCCCGTGCTGCGCGCCCTGCCGCGCCGTGAGCGCCCGCAGGCGATCGGCACCCAGGAGTGCTTCTACCAGCAGCTGACGGACGTCTAGGCCGACCTCGGGGCCGCACTACGACTGGGTCGGCACGGGCCACGCGGGCGGCAGCCGGGACGAGATCATGCCGATCTGTAAGGCCACCCGTCGGCTAGCGCCCGAGCCTGTTCGCCGGGGGCCCCGTCGACACCTGGGACACGGCGGCCGGACGCAGCCCGCTGTACGGCACCTTCCACGGGTACCGGCCGCTGGTGCCGGACGGCGACCGCATCGACTGGATCCTCGCCACCCCGGGCGTCACCACGCACCGCGCGTCGGTCAACACCTTGGCCAACACCTTGGCCGTGGACGGGCAGTTCCCGAGCGACCAGCTGCCCGTGCGGGCGACGCCGACCCTGGGGTGAGCGCCTCGCGGCCGGCGCCCGCGGACAGGACGAGGCCCCCGTGACCGGTGCGGGTCACGGGGGCCTCGGACAGCCTTACGGCGATCGGGTGATCAGCCCTTGCGGGTCTTGATCTCCTCGGTGAGCTGCGGGACGACGTCGAACAGGTCGCCGACGACGCCGTAGTCGACCAGTTCGAAGATCGGGGCCTCGGCGTCCTTGTTGACGGCCACGATGGTCTTCGAGGTCTGCATGCCCGCGCGGTGCTGGATCGCGCCGGAGATGCCGTTGGCGATGTACAGCTGCGGCGAGACCGACTTGCCGGTCTGGCCGACCTGGTTGGTGTGCGGGTACCAGCCCGCGTCCACCGCGGCGCGCGAGGCACCGACGGCCGCGCCGAGCGAGTCGGCGAGGGCCTCGATGATCGCGAAGTTCTCCGCGCCGTTGACGCCACGGCCGCCGGAGACGACGATCGCGGCCTCGGTCAGCTCCGGACGCCCGGTCGACTCACGCGGGGTGCGCGCGGTGACCTTGGTGCCGGTCACCTTGTCGGAGAAGGACACGGCGAGCGCCTCGACCGCACCGGCGGCCGGGGCGGCCTCCACGGCGGCGCTGTTGGGCTTGACCGTGATGACCGGGGTGCCCTTGGAGACACGGGACTTGGTGGTGAAGGAGGCGGCGAACACCGACTGGGTGGCCACCGGGCCCTCGTCGCCGGCCTCCAGGTCGACGGCGTCGGTGATGATGCCGGAGCCGATGCGCAGCGCCAGACGGGCCCCGATCTCCTTGCCCTCGGCGGAGGACGGCACCAGCACCGCGGCCAGGGAGCCTCCGGCGGACACCGCCTCGACGGCGGCCTGGAGGGCGTCGACCTTGGGCACGACCAGGTAGTCGGCGTACTCGGACGCCTCGTGGGTGAGGACCTTCACCGCGCCGTGCTCGGCCAGTACGGCGGCGGTGTCGGCGGCGCCGTTGCCCAGCGCGACGGCGACGGGCTCGCCGATGCGGCGGGCCAGGGTCAGCAGTTCGAGGGTCGGCTTGCGGACGGCACCGTCCACGTGGTCGACGTAGACGAGGACTTCAGCCATGGGATTGCTCTCCTGCGTAACGAAGTTGAGGGGCGGTCGGCGACGGGGCCTTAGATGAACTTCTGGCCCGCGAGGAACTCGGCGAGCTGCTTGCCGCCCTCGCCCTCGTCCTTGACGATCGTGCCGGCCGTGCGGGCCGGACGCGCGGCCGCGGAGTCGACCGTGGTCCAGGCGTTCTCCAGGCCGACCTCGTCGGCGTCGATGTCCAGGTCGGACAGGTCCCAGGACTGAACCGGCTTCTTCTTCGCGGCCATGATGCCCTTGAAGGACGGGTAACGCGCCTCGCCGGACTGGTCGGTGACCGACACGACGGCCGGCAGGGACGCCTGAAGCTGCTCGGAGGCGGCGTCACCGTCACGACGGCCCCTGACCGTGCCGTCCTCGACGGAGACCTCGGACAGCAGGGTCACCTGCGGCACACCCAGACGCTCGGCGAGGAGGGCCGGGACGACACCCATGGTGCCGTCGGTGGAGGCCATGCCGGAGACGACCAGGTCGAAACCGGCCTTCTCGATCGCCTTCGCCAGCACCAGCGAGGTGCCGATGGCGTCGGTGCCCTCCAGGTCCTCGTCCTCGACGTGAATCGCCTTGTCGGCGCCCATCGACAGCGCCTTGCGCAGCGCGTCCTTGGCGTCCTCGGGACCCACCGTCAGGACGGTCACCTCGACGTCGTCGTCCGAGTTCTCGGAGATCTGAAGCGCCTGCTCGACGGCGTACTCGTCCAGCTCGGAGAGCAGGCCGTCCACGTCGTCGCGGTCGACGGTCAGGTCATCGGCGAAGTGCCGGTCGCCAGTGGCGTCGGGCACGTACTTCACAGTGACAACGATCCTCAAGCTCACGCCGGCTCTCCTACTGCATCGTCATTTTTCGGCTGCCTCTTGCAGGCAGCATAGGCGCCTCAAGCGGCCGATCCCGGTCGGGGCGACCCGGCGCCCCGACCGAAATATTACTCGTCAGTACACCCAGTTCTCCCCCGCTAAGCAAGCGCTTTGAACTGTGACCTTCGCAACGCAGCGTAACCGGAATCGGACCGCTTCGCAGAGGAGCCGAGGCGTGATCAATCCCGCAGAGCGGTGAACCGGCCCTGGTGGTAGAGGAGTGGACGGCCGGCGCCCGCCGGGTCGCCGAGGACCACCTCGGCCAGCACGAGCCGATGGTCACCGGCGGGCACCCGGGAGACGACCCGGCCCAGCAGCCAGGCGGGCACCCCGTCGAGCAGGGGCACACCCTCGGGGCCCTCGCGCCAGGCGGTCGACGGACCGAAGCGGTCGGCGCCGCTGCGCGCGAACGTGGCGGCGAGCTCCTGCTGGTGCTCGCCGAGTATGTGGACACCGACATGCCCGGCCTCGGAGATCGCGGGCCAGCTGGAGGCGCCGGTGCCGATACCGAAGGAGATCATCGGGGGCTCGGCGGAGACGGAGGTGAGCGAGGTGGCGGTGAACCCGACGGGGCCTGCGGCGCCGCGCGCGGTGATCACCGCGACACCCGCCGCGTGCCGCCGGAAGACGGACCGCAGGAGTTCGGGGGAGGCGAGACGGGGGGTGCCGAGGTCGGACGTGGCCGTCATGGAGTTGTCCTTCTGATGGTGGGAACGAGCGGGTCGCGGGGGCTCAGCAGCCCGGACAGCGCGCGCTCGCGGTGCGGGCCAGGTCGATGTGCACCCGGCTGAACAGAAGGAGTTCCGAAGGCATGGACGTCAGGCTGACGATAGGTGGCACGGACAGTCAAGTACGTCCCGCCATGTGGGAGCCTGTTCACGAGCTCGTCATGACCCATGGGAAGCCCCCTCACCGCCCCGCGACCGCAGCCCCGAGGGCCGCGATCACATCCGCCCGGCGGGGCTGTCCGCAGGCCCGGCGCACCACCCGCCCACCGGCGTCGAGGACGAGCACGGTCGGGGTCTTCAGGATGTCCAGCGCACGGACCAGTTCCAGCCGCGCCTCGGCGTCGATCTCCATGTGCGACACGCCGGGAACCATGGCCGCCACCTCCCCGAGCACCCTGCGGGTGGCCCGGCAGGGAGCGCAGAAGGCGCTGGAGAACTGCACCAGCGTGGCCCGCTCCCCGAGTTCCCCGCCCAGCTCGGCCGGGCCGAGCACCGTCCCCTCGTCGCGCCCGCGCACCCGCGCTCCCCTTCCTCCGCCGATACGGCACTCCACAGTGGCCCGCCGTCGCGATCGCCATCGGTCCTCGCTGTCGGTCCTCGTCGTTGGTCCTCGTCGTCGTGAGCTGAAGCGTTCACACGACTGCAATGATTCCCTGTGTTCCATGGTGTCTCGCTTGCGGGACGCTGGACCCGCCGACGCGTGACGGCGCGCGGCGGGACATCCGGGACACCGCCGTTGGTGTGATCAGGCCACCAACTGGGGTGCGAGATGTCCCCGGTTCGGTCGAGGCTGACGGTACGCCCGGAGTAAAGCGAAGCTAAAACCACGAGGTGGACGTGACGAGAATCTCGCCCCGGTCGGGCACGTGGGCTGGCTCCGCACGCGTTCTTCGGGCACGATCTGCGACATGCCGTAAACCTACGGCTCCGTAACTTTCGGCCGGGAGCCCCTTTCCCAGGCAGAGCAGAAAGGGTCCGTCCCACCTATGGCAGAGCTTGTGTACCGTCCCGTCGTCGGTCTGGCCCTGACGATGTTCAAGGCGTGGGACCTGAAGATCGACTGCCAGGGGTCGGAGAACATCCCCCGGTCGGGCGGTGCCGTGCTGGTGAGCAATCACATCAGCTACCTGGACTTCATCTTCAACGGCCTGTCCGCGCTGCCGCAGAAGCGGCTGGTGCGCTTCATGGCCAAGGAGTCGGTCTTCCGCCACAAGATCTCCGGCCCGCTGATGCGCGGCATGAAGCACATCCCGGTGGACCGCGCCCAGGGCGAGGCGGCCTACCAGCACGCGCTGCGGTCGCTGCGCTCCGGAGAGATCGTCGGCGTGTTCCCCGAGGCCACGATCTCGCAGTCGTTCACCCTCAAGAGTTTCAAGTCCGGTGCCGCGCGCATGGCCCAGGAGGCGGGCGTACCGCTGATCCCGATGGCCGTGTGGGGCACGCAGCGGCTGTGGACCAAGGGCCAGCCGCGCAACTTCAAGCGCAGCCACATCCCGGTCACCATCCGCGTGGGCGAGGCGATCGAGGCGTCCAGGGACAAGTACGCCGGTGCGATCACCCGTCAGCTGCGCGAGCGCGTGCAGGAGCTCCTCGACGCCGCCCAGCGCGCCTACCCGGCCCGCCCCAAGGGCCCCGAGGACAGCTGGTGGCTGCCCGCCCACCTCGGCGGCACCGCGCCGACTCCGGAGCAGGTGAAGGCCGCCGAGGCGCGCTGACCCCGCGTCGGGCGTGTCGGGACAGGGCCGATAGGGTCCCGGCGGTAACGGGACGGCCCGGCGGGCCGTCCACGGCCGAGTGCGCTACGGGGGCGGTTCGATGCGGCGCTGGATCAAAGTGGCGGTGGCGGCCGTGGCCGTCCTCGCGATCGGCGGCTGGATCGCCGAACCCTACGTCCAGGACTGGATGCTGCTGCGCGGCGCGTGCGCGGGTGCCCTGCCCGGCGACGCGGTCCGCGAACTCGCCGTGCACGGCTCCCACTTCACGGAGGAGGAGTCCACGACGCACGAGCGGCTCGGCTCCTACAGCTGTTCGCTGGGCTTCGAGGCCGACGACGGCGACGACGAACTGCTCCTGCGGATGGAGGCGTACACCCGGCGGGACGACCAGGACCGGGAGTACATGTCCCTGTTCGAGGAACGGGGCTTCAGCCCGTACGCGGCCCTGCCCGGCGGGCTGCCCGGCTTCGTCGAACGGTTCGGCAGCCTTCAGTTCCTGGTGCCCTGTCCGGACCTGGGCCGGGACACCGAGGGGCGGCAGCGCCGGATGCTGGTGCGGACCGTCTTCGGCCGGGAGGCCGCGGCCGGGCAGCCCGCCGCCTACGAGACCGCCGTGGCCCTGGTCGCCGCCGCCTCCGACCGGCTCGGCTGCGGCGCACGGCCCTTGCGGACGCCCGGGGGCGAGTCCGGTCCGCCGGACCCCGAGGACGATCCGCGCACGGTGCCCTTCGACAAGGCCGACTCGGCGTGTGCGCGAGCCCTGCGGGACGCGCTGCCGCGGCCGTCCGGGTGGCGGCTGGCCGACGGGCTCAACGAGGCAGCACCGACGGACCGTTGCGAACTGCGGACCGGCGACGACGACAGCGGCGAGGGCGAGCGGGGGATGACGTTCGCCGCCTGGTACGGCGACTGGAGCGGGCGGCTGGTCACCGACGAAGGCGTGCCGCGCCCCCTGACCGCGACGGCCCGCTGTGACGGCGAGGCGGCCGGCTTCGCCCTCTCCGCCGACGAGGACATCCCCGGACTCGGCACGGCGCGACAGCGCGCTCTGCTGCGGGCGTTCGCCGAGGACCGGACCCGGCAACGGGGCTGCACGGACCTGCGCGTCACCGGCTGACGAGGCCGGTCAGAACCGCAGCCAGAGCCCCCGTACGTACGCGTCGTCGACGATCTGCCGCATGGCCGCGGCCCGTTCGCGTGGGACGCCCCGCTCGCGGGCCCACGCGTCCAACACCGTGAACAGCTGCTGCCTGCCGTCCATCAGGTCGCCCCGCAGCGGCCCGGCGACCGGGCGCGCGGCGATCGAGGCCATCGGCGGACGGGTGCCGACCTGGCGGGGCGCGGCCCGGTAGGTGCCGCGGGTGTGGTGTCGTACGGCGTCGTCGAAGGCGGCGAGGTCGTCGGTCACGCCCTCGCGGGCGTCGGCGGCCCGGTGCTTCATGAGGTTGCCGACGCGTTCGGCGATGTCCTCGAGGTCGTTGTCGGGCCAGGTGGTCGCGGTGCTCGCGTACCTGCCCCGCTCCTCGGGGTCGGGCCGGAAGGCCGGGTCGCCGCCCCGGCGGGTGAGCCGCTCCAGGTAGTGCGCGAAGTAGGCGCGCTCGGCGTCGTAGAGGATCGCGAACGCCTCGGGGTCCCGGGCGAGTTCGGCGACGAGCCACTCCGGGTCGGCCTCGGCGTCTCCGTAGGGCTGTTCGTACTCGAAGTCCGTGTGGGCCTCGCCCGGGGCGAGGAAGCGGCCGTAGCGGGTCCAGCCCTGCGGGTCGGGTGCGGCGGCCCCGGCCGTGACCGCGGGCAGGGCGGCGTCGTCGGTGTGCATGAGGTAGCGCGCCTCGTCGACGACGTAGTCGGCGAGCATCCGGGCGACGCCCGGGGCCATGCCCTCGGGCACCTCGGCGTGGTCCAGGGCGGCGGCGACGCCGAAGGCGGCGCGGGCCTGGGCGAGGGTGTGCGCGGTGCCGGGGCCGGGCGCGCGGGTGGCGGCCTCGACGACCTGGCCGAGCACCTGCCCGCCGTCCCCGCACGGGTCGTCGATCAGCAGCAGTTCGCGTACGGCGTCCATGCGGGCCATGTCGTCGCCGGGGTCGAGGGCGCGGGTCGCTGCCGCGGGCCTGTCGGTGAGGGCTCGGGTGGCTGCGGGGATGTTGTGGCAGGGGGGCTCGTCGTCGTCCGCGGCGAGGACGAGGGGCACGGCCGTGCCCGTCGCGAGCAGGGCGAGGGCCACGGCGGAGGTGAGCAGCCAGTGCCGCCTCAGGGCGGCGAACCGCCCGCCCTGTTCGTCCTCGGCCGTCGTGTCCTGTACCGCTCCCCCGTCACTCATGCGGTGACCCTAGCGGGGGCGGGAGACCGGTCCGGTGCCGGGGGGCTTGTGATCGTCGCGGTCCGCCGGAGGCCGTGTGCCGTTCGCGCAGTTCCCCGCGCCCCTTTGAGGTACGTCGCGCACAACTCCCTCAGGGCCGCGAGGCACTGCGCGATCAACCACGCACCCTCCCGGCCAAGGGGCGAGGAGCTTCGCGATCAACCACGCACCCTCCCGGCCGAGGGGCGCGGGGAACTGCGCGAACAACCACGCCCCACCCGCAGCCCGCAACAGCCAGCCCAGGAACAATGACACCGGCATCAAAGGGGCGCGGGGAACTGCGCGAACAACCACCCACCACCCGCAGCCCGCAACAGCCGGCCCAGGAACGGTGACACCGGCATCAAGGGGCGCGGGGAACTGCGCGGACAGCCGCCCGTCAGTCGCAGCCCGTAACCACCGGCCGGTGGACGGTGATGTCGGCGCCGGGGCTGAACTTCTCCAGCAGAGCGGCCAGTTCCGCCGCGGCGGACTCCGCCTCGGCGACCGGCATCGGGGCCAGGCTCTCCAACAGGAAGATGCCGGAGACCGTCCGCTCGGTGAGGCGGGTCCGCGGGCCCTGGCGCCAGTTCCAGCGTCGGCAGGTGACGCCGGTGTCGTCGCGCCAGATCACCTCGCCCGGGTCGGGGTGCTCGACGGTCTCCTCGCCGCCGGCGACGGTCACGAAGTCCTCGTCGCCGCGGGCCCGCACAAGGCGCATGCCGCCACGGACGTGGTCGATGTCCTCGCCGCCGACCGGGATCAGGTGGGCCACGCTGATGGCGTTGTAGAGGTCCACGAGGACGTTGACGCGCGGCAGTCCGGCCTCGGACAGCGCGCGCCTGGCCAGTGCCTCCGCGGAGTTGCGGGTGCGCGAGGGCTTGGAGCCGAAGGCCGTGTACGTCTCGCGCCAGGCCGCCATGTGCGGGTCCTCGTGCGGCGCCCGGCCGTCCAGGCGTACGGCCAGCCGGTGCGCGGCCTCGTCCAGGAGCCGTGAACTCGCCTCGGTGCTGGGCCCGTTGGTGAGTCCGTGTGCCTCCACGGCGACATGGGTGAAGCCGGGCGCGAGGGCACGCACCTCGTCGGACACGGTCAGGGAGAGGGTCATCGCCGGGCCTCAGAGTGTGGTGGGGAGCGTCTTCCAGAGGTACGGCCGGTCGGGGGCGGCCTTGAGGGCCTGCACGACCACCGGATGAGGTTCAGCGTACAGGACTGGATAGTCCACCTCATTGGACTCCGGGTCGACCGGGAAGGCCAGCCGTTCACCGTCGAGGGAGAACCGCGCGTCCACGCCCGGCTTGTTGCCGCGCGGGTCCTGGCGGTGCCAGGCGCCGTCGAGGCGGACGGCGACGAGCCCGTGCACACAGTGGCCCGAGCCGTCGTCCCGCAGCCGCTGGTAGCACAGCGCGGTCGGGATGTCCTCTGCCCGCAGCAGCGCGGCCAGCGCGTGGGACTTGGCGTAGCAGATGCCTGTCCTCAGTTCGATGACGTCGGAGGCGCGCCAGGTCACGCGCGGGTCGCCGGCGTCGGCGGAGTGGGGGATGGCGTCGCGTACGTACTCGAAGGCGACCTTCGCATAGCCATACGAGTCGACGACGCCCGAGGCGAGGCGGGCGGCGGTCTCGCGCACCACCGGATGGTGGTGGTCGATGACCTCGTCGGCGGCCAAGTACGCGGAAAGGTCCGGGGTGTTCTGGATCAGTTCCATGTCGCCAGAGCATAGGAATGCGATCACCCGGCAGTCAATGACTTTCCAGGTGACCGCATACCTATGCATCACTTGGGGTGGCTCAGCGAGCCATCTCCTCCTTCAGGGCCGCGAGGAACGCGTCCACGTCCTCCTCGGTCGTGTCGAAGGAGCACATCCAGCGCACGACGCCCTCGGCCTCGTCCCAGAAGTAGAAGCGGAAGCGCTTCTGCAGGCGCTCGCTCACGTCGTTCGGGAGCTTGGCGAAGACACCGTTGGCCTGCACCGGGTAGAGGATCTCGACGCCGTGCACCGCGCGCACGCCCTCGGCCAGGCGCTGGGCCATCTCGTTGGCGTGGCGGGCGTTGCGCAGCCACAGGTCCTTGGCGAGCAGTGCCTCCAGTTGCACGGAGACGAAGCGCATCTTGGAGGCGAGCTGCATGGACAGCTTGCGCAGATGCTTCATGTGGCTGACGGCGTCCTGGTTGATCACCACGACCGCCTCGCCGAACAGGGCGCCGTTCTTGGTGCCGCCCAGGGAGAGGATGTCGACGCCGACCGCGTTGGTGAACGTCCGCATGGGCACGTTCAGCGAGGCGGCCGCGTTGGCTATGCGGGAGCCGTCCAGGTGGACCTTCATGCCGTGCCCGTGGGCGTGCTCGCAGATCGCGCGGATCTCGTCGGGCGTGTAGAGGGTGCCCAGCTCGGTGCTCTGGGTGATCGAGACGACCTGCGGCATCGCGCGGTGCTCGTCCTCCCAGCCCCAGGCCTGCTTGTCGATCAGCTCCGGGGTGAGCTTGCCGTCCGGCGTCGGCACGGTGAGCAGCTTGAGGCCGCCCATCCGCTCCGGCGCGCCGCCCTCGTCGACGTTGATGTGCGCGCTCTCGGCGCAGATCACCGCGCCCCAGCGGTCGGTGACCGCCTGGAGCGCGATGACGTTGGCACCGGTGCCGTTGAAGACCGGGAACGCCTCCGCCGTGGGTCCGAAGTGGCTGCGGACGATCCCCTGGAGGTTCTCGGTGTAGTCGTCCTCGCCGTACGCGGCCTGATGGCCGTCGTTGGCCAGGGCCAGGGCGGCCATCACCTCCGGGTGCGCCCCCGCGTAGTTGTCGCTGGCGAAACCGCGGACCCCGGGATCGTGGTGGCGACGTGCGTCGGTCTTCGGGGGGTTCACGGCTGCTCGGTGAGCCACAGACGGTTTCCGTTCACTTCCGCGGCGGGCTTGTCCCAGACGCCGACGACGGCCTCGGCGAGGTCCTTGACGTCCGTGAAGCCCGCGAACTTCGCGTTGGGCCGCTCGGCGCGCATCGCGTCGTGCACCAACGCCTTCACCACCAGGATCGCAGCAGCCGAGGTCGGCCCCTGCTCACCCCCGGCCTTGCGGAAGTAGTCGGCCATGGCGAGCGTCCACGCCTCCGCGGCCGCCTTGCCCGCGGCGTACGCGGCGTTCCCGGCGGTCGGTCTGGTCGCGCCCGCGGCGCTGATCAGCACGTAGCGGCCGCGGTCGCTGCGCTGGAGCGCCTCGTGGAAGGCGAGGGAGGTGTGCTGCACGGTGCGGATGAGCAGCAGCTCCAGGAAGTCCCAGTCGTCCAGGCTGGTCTTGGTGAAGGTCTCGCTGCCGCGCCAGCCGCCGACCAGGTGGACCAGGCCGTCGACGTGTCCGAACTCCTTCTCGGTGCGTGCGGCCCAGTCCCGGGTGGAGTCCAGGTCGAGCAGGTCGACCGTCTCGCCCGTGACGGAGGCGCCGCCGGACGCGTAGCGCGCCGCGTCCACGGCCTCGGCGAGCCGCTCCGGGTCGTTGTCCGCGGCGACGACCGTGGCGCCCGCCTCGGCGAGCCTGAGCAGTGCCGCCCGGCCGGCGGGTCCGCCCGCGCCGGCCACCGCGATCACCGCACCGCTGAGAGCCCCGTTCCCCATGTTCTTCGCCTCCTGAGCAGTGTTCTCGGTGTGCCGGTCGCTCACGCGGCGACCCGCTCGGCGCTGTCCGCCGTGATGCCCTTGGTGGAGGCGATCACGTTCTTCAGCTTCTTGGACAGGGCCTCATAGAACATGCTCAGCGGAAACTCGTCCGGAAGCACGTCATCGACGAGCTTGCGCGGCGGCTGGTCCAGGTCGAGGGCGTCGGGACCCTTGGCCCACTTGGAGCCCGGGTGCGGGGAGAGGTAGGTGGAGACCAGCTCGTAGCCGGCGAACCAGTGGACGAGCTTCGGGCGGTCGATGCCGTCGCGGTAGAGCTTCTCGATCTCGGCGCACAGCTCGTTGGTGACCTGCGGGGCGCGCTGCCAGTCGATGAACAGCTTGTTGTCGGTCCAGCGCACCACGTCGTGCTTGTGCAGGTAGGCGAAGAGCAGCTGGCCGCCGAGGCCGTCGTAGTTGCGGTTGCGGTCGCCGGTGACCGGGAAGCGGAACATCCGGTCGAACAGCACGGCGTACTGCACGTCACGGGCCTGCGGGACGCCGTCGGCCTCCAGCTTCACGGCCTCCCTGAAGGCGGTGAGGTCGCAGCGCAGCTCCTCCAGGCCGTACATCCAGAACGGCTGGCGCTGCTTGATCATGAAGGGGTCGAAGGGCAGGTCGCCGTGGCTGTGGGTGCGGTCGTGGACCATGTCCCACAGGACGAAGGCCTCCTCGCAGCGCTTCTGGTCGTGGACCAGCGCGGCGATGTCCTCGGGCAGCTCCAGACCCAGGATGCCGACGGCGGCGTCGGTGACCCGGCGGAAGCGGGCGGCCTCGCGGTCGCAGAAGATACCGCCCCAGGTGAACCGCTCCGGAGCCTCGCGCACGGCGATGGTCTCGGGGAAGAGCACCGCGGAGTTGGTGTCGTAGCCCGCGGTGAAGTCCTCGAACTTGATGCCGCAGAACAGCGGGTTGTCGTAGCGGGTGCGCTCCAGCTCGGCCAGCCACTCGGGCCAGACCATGCGCAGCACGACCGCCTCAAAGTTGCGGTCCGGGTTGCCGTTCTGCGTGTACATCGGGAAGACGACCAGGTGCTGGAGGCCGTCCGCGCGGCCCGCGGCGGGCTGGAAGGCCAGCAGCGAGTCGAGAAAGTCCGGCACCTGGAAGCCCTCGTCGGCCCAGCGGCGCAGGTCGCGCACCAGGGCGGCGTGGTACTCGGTGTCGTGCGCGAGCAGCGGGGACAGCGTCTCGACCGCGTCGGCTATCCGGGACACGGCGGCCTCGGCGTCGGCGCGCTCGGGGGCGCCCTCGGCGGAGAAGTCGATCGACCCGTCCTTGGACTGCCATGGCCGGATCTGCTCCACGGCATCCTTGAGCACCGGCCACGCCGGGTGCTCGACGACCCTGGTCATGGGAGGAACCTGTCCCTCCGAAGCCGCCTGCACAAGAATTTCCGTCATGTCCCATCCTCCACGCGAGAACCTCTCGTTAGTACACCGTAGGCATATGAGGTTTCTTCCAGCAAGGGGGGTCTCGGGAAAATCTCCTGTCCGACCCTAGGTTTCACCTCACTTTTTCCTGTCATGCCGGGTTCGGACCGGGGTACCGGCCCTTGACGTCCGCATGGACGGGCGGTTTCCCGGGGAGTACAGAACAGGAGCGGGAACCAGCCATCGCCGGGGTTCGTCGCGAACGGGTCCATCCCGCGAGCGGCGCACTAGGCTGCGGGACCTGCCGTGCGGACGGTCCGCTCCGGTTCGCACGGCACAGAGCCGCCGTCGACGGAAGCGAGGTACCCCTTGAACTTCCTCACCATCGGTCACCGCGGAGTCATGGGCATCGAGCCCGAGAACACCATTCGGTCCTTCGTCGCCGCCGAGCGCGGCGGCCTGGACGTCATCGAGCTGGACCTGCACCTGAGCAAGGACGGCGCCCTCGTGGTGATCCACGACGAGGACGTGGACCGCACCACGAACGGCTCCGGCGCCGTGGCCGACAAGACCCTCGCCGAGCTGCGCACCCTGGACGCCGGGCGCGGCGAACGCGTCCCGGTCTTCGAGGAGGTCCTGGACGCGGTGCGCGCCCCGCTCCAGGCCGAGATCAAGGACGTCGCGGCGGCCCGTGCGCTCGCCGAGGTGATGCGCGAGCGGGACCTCGCGGATCGCGTCGAGGTGTCCTCGTTCCACGACGAGGCCGTCGCCGAGATCGCGCGGCTGGTGCCAGGGGTGCGCACCGCGCTGATCGGCAGCCGCTACGGCACCGACGTCGTGGACCGCGCGGTCGCTGTGGGCGCGGCCACGGTCTGTCTGAACATCCGCAGGCTCACCCTGGAGGTCGTGGAGCACGCCCGCGAGGCGGACCTGAGGATCGTCGGGTGGGTGGTCAACACGCAGGACCACCTGCGGCTCGTGCGCGCCCTGGAGCTGGACGCCGCGACCACCGACCACCCGGACATCAAACGCACCGGCCGCTTCACCGCCTGAGCGTCACACCAGCGGCTTGACCAGCAGCTCGAACTGGAGGTCGGCGCGCTGCGGGATGCCGAACCGCTCGTCGCCGTACGGGAACGGGGTCATCCGTCCCGTACGGCGGTAGCCGCGCCGCTCGTACCAGGCGATGAGGTCGTCGCGCACGGAGATCACGGTCATGTGCATCTCGCTCACGCCCCAGATCTGGCGCGCCTGCCGCTCCGCCTCCGCGATGATCAGCTTGCCCAGGCCGCCGCCCTGGAGCCCGGGGCTGACCGCGAACATGCCGAAGTAGGCGTGCTCACCTCGGTGTTCGAGCTGGCAGCAGGCCACGACGGCCCCGTCCCGCTCCACCGTGAGCAGCCTGCTGTCCGCCGAGTCGATCACCGCCAGGACGCCCTCGGGGTCGGTGCGCTGCCCTTCCAGGATGTCCGCCTCGGTGGTCCAGCCGGCCCGGCTTGAGTCCCCCCGGTACGCCGACTCGATCAGCGCGACCAGCGCGTCCGCATCCGCGCCCGTGGCGTCGCGGAAGGTCAGTGCGGTGGCGGTGACGGCGGATTCCATGGGCGCGACTCCGATCTGTGGCACGGCTCGAACACCAGGAGCCTAGCCCCCGCCCCGAGGGCGGCCGCGCGGCGTCCGGTGCGTGCCCTCGGCGTGCGCCCGCCGTGCCGGGCGTCGAGGGGCGGACGGGAAGGTGACGCGAGGCCCTAGGCTCGCGGGCATGGTGCATGTCCTGAGCAGCCGCGTCCTGCTGCGGCCCCGCGACCCCGAGCGTTCCCGCGCCTTCTACGGCGGTGATCTGGGTCTCGCCGTCTACCGCGAGTTCGGCACCGGCCCGGATCGGGGAACGGTCTACTTCCTCGGCGGCGGGTTCCTCGAACTCTCCGGCCGCACCGGGGAGATGCCGTCCGAGGCGGTGCGACTGTGGCTCCAGGTCGACGACGTGGCCGCGGCGCATGAGGAACTGCGCGACAAGGGCGTCGACATCACGCGGCCCCCGGTCACCGAGCCGTGGGGACTGGTCGAGATGTGGATCAGGGACCCGGACGGCACGGAGATCGTGCTGGTGGAGGTGCCCCGCGACCATCCCCTGCGCCACCGGCCGGGTCTGTGACGGCCCCGGCCCGCTGACGCGGCGGCGGACCGTGCTCCGTCGAGTGCTCCCCGTGTACACCCTTGCGCTCGCGTACGCCCCGTACGTCCCGGGCATCGCTTCGCTGGAGCGACCGTCGACGCGGGGAGGTACGGGTGCACGGACCGGCGTCGCCCGGCTGGCTGCTCGTGGCGCTGTGCGCCGCGGCCGGCGCGTACTGCCTGCTGCGGCTGCGCAGCCGGGTCGAGGAACAGCGCCGCACCGCGGGCGCCGAGGCGCTCATGGCGTTCGGCATGGCCGCCATGGCGGTGCCCGCGACGGTGTTCACGCCACCCGGCTGGGCCTGGCCCGGCTATGCCGCGGTCTTCGGCGGAGCCGCGCTGCACACGCTGCGGGCCGGGCGCGCGGGCCGGCGCCATCTCCATCATCTGGTGGGCGACGCGGCGATGGTCTACATGGCCGTCGCGATGGCCGCCTCCCCCAGCGGGCACGCGCACGGCGGCACCGGCGTGCCCGTGCTGACGGGTGCGCTGCTGCTCTACTTCACCGGCTACGTGCTGCTGTCCGGCATACGGCTGGTGCCCGTGTCCGGGGTGTCCGCGATCCCCGCCGGGGCACTCGCCTGGGGCGACCGGCCGGAACTGGTGCGTGCCTGCCGGCTGTCGATGGGGATCGCCATGGTGGCGATGCTGCTGACGCTGTGACCCCCGGCCGCCGCCAACTGCGGTGCGCCAGGCTCGTGCCGGCGTGCCGCCGTGCCGGGCCACGGCCGAACGCAACCGTGGCCTGCGTCACTTGGGCCGTTGGTACGTACCCCCGGACGGCCGCGCGCTCATAGGGTGGCGGACATGATGGTCCCCGTGGCACTGCTGCTGCTCGGCGCCCTGACCGCCGCGGTCACGCCCCGCATGCTCGCGCGGGCCGACTGGCCGGACCGTGAGCCGGTGGTGGCCCTGTGGGTCTGGCAGTGCGCTGTGGCGGCCGTACTGCTGTGCTGCGCGCTCTCGATGGCCCTCAGCGCGGCGGCCGCCTGGCAGGAGGTTCGAGGCCGTCTGTTCGCCCCGGCCCCGCGCCCGGTCGTGGAGGCGTACGCCCTCGGCGCGGCGGGCGGCCCCTGGGCGGCGGCCACCGCGCTGGTACTCGCGCTGGGCGGGGTGTGGAGCGCGGCGATGCTGGTGCGTGAGGTCGTCCGGACGCGGACGCGGCGCAGCCGTCGGCAGGCCGAACTGCGGCTGCGCGCCCCGAAGTTGCCCGGTGAGGAGTCCGGCCGCGGCCGGCTGGTGGTGCTGGAGGGCGAGCGGCCCGACGCCTGGTGGCTGCCGGGTTCGACGCCCCGCCTGGTCATCACGACCGCGGCGCTGCGCCGGCTGAAGGGGCGGCAGCTCGACGCCGTCCTCGCGCACGAGATGGGACACGCTCAGGCGCGGCACGACTGGCTGCTGCACTCCTCGGCCGCGCTGGCCGTCGGGTTCCCCCGGATCCGGGTGTTCGCCGCCTTCCGCGACGAGATGCACCGGCTGGTCGAGCTGGCCGCCGACGACACGGCCTCCCGGCGCTTCGGACGGCTGACGACCGCGCTGGCGTTGGTGGAACTGAACGAGGGCCGCGGCGTCTTCGGCCCCTGTCCGGGCGACGCGCAGGTGCCGCAGCGGGTGAACCGGCTGCTCACCCCGCCGGAACGGCTCACCGCGGCCCACCGCCTGCGGCTGACGGCCGTGGGCGCGCTGGTGCCGGTGGTACCGGTGGTGGTGGCGCTCGTGCCGGGCCTGCGGGCGCTCGGGTAGCGCCGGCCCGACGGGGCCCGCCCCTCGGACGGGGCGGCCCGCAACGGTCTCGCGAGGGCGCCCGAGCCCCCTCCGCCGCAGACGCGTCGCCCCGCGCCACGGTCCCGGGGTTGGCCTCGGGCCCCACGGTTGGGCAAGGATCGCTTCATGGCGCCCTGGCACACCGAATCCCCGCCCCGGTCCCCACGCCGTCACCGCCCACCGCGTGCGGCGGGGTCGCTGGCGGTGTGTTCCGTGCTGCTGGTGGTGCTCGTGGGGACGGCGTGGCATCCGCTGATGTCCATGGACCGGGCCGTCGCCCGCACCACACACCGCTGGGCGGTGGCCGAGGCGGGCCTGACCGAGACCGCCCGCATCCTCACGGACTGGGTGTGGGACCCGCAGACCATGCGGGTGCTGTGCGCGGTGGCGGTGCTGTGGCTGATGCTGCGGCACGTGGCGTGGTGGACGGCACTGTGGCTGGTGGTCACGGTCGCCGTGGGTACGGGCGTCCAGCAGACGCTGAAGGCGGCGCTGGACAGGGAGCGCCCGCGCTGGCCCGACCCCGTCGACTCCGCCCACTACGCGGCGTTCCCATCCGGCCACGCCATGACGGCGACGGTGGTGTGCGGCCTGCTCGTGTGGCTCGCGCACAGCTACGGCGTGCGCCGCGCCGTGTTCCGCGCGGTGGTGGCGGTGGCCGCAGTCTCGGTCCTCGGGGTCGGGCTGACCCGTGTCTGGCTGGGCGTGCACTGGGCCACCGACGTGCTGGGCGGCTGGCTCCTGGGCGCGACCGTGGTGGCCCTGGCGGTGGCGGCGCACCGGCGATGGCTCCCCGCGCCGCCACGCAGAACACCCCTTGCGACCCGGGAGCACGAACCCGGCTCGGGCACGGGCTCGGGCACGGACTCCGACTCCGACTCTGGCTCGGGCTCCGACCCCGACTCTGACTTGGGCTCCGGCTCGGGCTCCGACCCCCACACCGGCTCGGGCCCGGGCTCGGGCTCATATGATCCGATCATGACCACTGTGCTGTTCGACTTCTCCGGCACGCTCTTCCGGATCGAGTCCGCCGAGTCCTGGCTGGGCAGCGTGCTCGCCGAGTCCGGGATCACCCTGCCCGAGGTGGAGCTGGCCAGGACGGCACGGGCCCTGGAGGAGGCCGGGGCGCTGCCGGGCGGGGCGAACCCGCTGCACATCCCCGAGGACCTCGCCGCCGTGTGGGAGGTCCGCGACGAGAGCGCCGAGCTGCACCGGGCCGCGTACACCGGCCTCTCCCGCCGGGTCGAGCTGCCGGAGTCCGGCCTGCACGACGCCCTCTACGAGCGCCATATGACGCCGGCCGCGTGGACGCCGTACCCGGACACGGCCGAGGTGCTGAGGGGGCTGCGGGAGCGCGGGATCGGCGTGGGCGTGGTCAGCAACATCGGCTGGGACCTGCGCCCGGTGTTCCGCGCGCACGGGCTCGACAGGTTCGTCGATGTCTACGTCCTGTCGTACGAGCACGGCATCCGCAAGCCCGATCCGCGGCTGTTCCGTACGGCGTGCGAGGCGCTCGGCGCCGATCCCCGGCAGGTGCTGATGGTGGGCGACGACCGGCGGGCGGACGGCGGCGCGGCCGCGCTCGGCTGCCGGGTGCACTTCGTGGACCACCTGCCCGCCGATGCCCGCCCGGACGGGCTGCGGCCTGTGCTGGACCTCTTCGGCTGAGCCGGGGGACCGGGAGGGCTCTCGTGCGCCGGTCCGGGGACCGGGAGGGCGCCGGGCCGGTGGATCGTCGTGCGGGCATCGCCAGCGGGCCGCCCGAACAAATAGCCTCAGGCTACCAATAGGGCGCAAAAAGCCGCCCACCTCGGACGATCCCCCGTGTCGCCCGAGGCAGACGGCAGCCGTGAGTACGCCCCCATAGGGGCGTCTCCCGCTGCGTTGAGTATAGTTGGCTGGCAGCCAGTCAACGCAGGAGTCCAGCATGTCCCCGCGCAGCGCCCAGGTCAATGAAGAGTTGCGACGGCGCTCGCGGGAACGGCTTCTGCAGGCGGCGGTCGAGCTCGTCAACGAGCGCGGTTACGACGCCACGACCCTCGGTGACATAGCGGACCGGGCGGGCTCCGCACGCGGTCTGGTCTCGTACTACTTCCCGGGCAAGCGCCAGCTGGTGCAGTCCGCCGTGCACCGGCTGATGCACCGCACGCTGGAGGAGGCGCTGGAGGGCGAGCCGCGCACGGACGACGGCCGGGAGCGGATGGCACGGGCGATCGACGCCGTACTGGGGCTCGCACGGGACCGGACGGTGCTGATGCGCCAGCACATGGCGGGGATGCTCCAGGCGGAGGGCTTCGTACGGTGCGTGGAGCAGCAGCGGCTGGCCGAGCTGCTGCGGGACACCGTCGCCCGGCTCGGAGGCGGTGATCCGGACGCCGAATACCCCATGCTGCGGGCGCAGTTGATGGGCGCGGTGTACGCGATGGTGCTGCCGAACGTGGGCATGCCGATGGGGCCGCTGCGCGCGGAGTTGTTCCGGCGCTACGGCCTGGACCGGGAGATGGGGATCCCGCCGGACACCGAGGCGCCCGGCGGGAGGTGCGACGAGGATCTGTCGCGGTTCTTCTCCACGGACACCCGGCCTGCGGACGAGGAGCCCCGGCCGGACAGCCGGCCGGAGCCCGCGCCGGATCAGTCGAAGTAGTCCGGCTGCGTCTGGACGTTCAGCTCGGGCAGGTGGACGCGCCGCGCCGGGTCCGTGAGCCGGTCGCTCACCTGCAGCACGTCGAAGCCCTTGGACATGTCGTTCGAGTAGATGTAGCCGTTGTAGTAGTACGCCGACCAGGTGCCACCGACCGTGAGCTGCCCGGTGCTCAGCGGGCCGCGCTCGAAGTACCCGATCTCCCTGGGGTTGGCGGAGTCGGTGAAGTCCCAGAGGGAGACGCCGCCCTGGTACCAGGCCTGGACCATGATGTCCTTGCCCTTGACCGGGATGAGCGAGCCGTTGTGGGCGACGCAGTTCTCGGTCGCGGCCTGCATGCGCGGGATCTTGAAGTAGCTGCGGAAGACCAGCTTGCGGTGGTTGCCGCGGCCGACGATGTCGTAGATGCCGTCGGCACCGCGCTTGGCGCCGGTCGCCTCGTTGCAGGTGGCGCCGACGCCACCGCCCAGCTCGTCGGTGAAGACGACCTTGTCGGCCTTCTGGTTGAAGGTCGCGGAGTGCCAGAAGGCGAAGTTGACGTTGTCCTGGACCCGGTCGATGACCTTCGGGTGCTCGGGGTCCTCGATGGAGAACAGGATGCCGTCGCCCATGCAGGCGCCCGCCGCGAGGTCCTTGGAGGGCAGGACGGTGATGTCGTGGCAGCCGGTGGTCTTGCTCACGCCCGGGTTGGTCGGGCCGCCGGGGTTGCCGCCGCCGTCGGGGCCTTCACCGGGGAACAGCACCGGGAAGCCGACCACCGCCGCGTTCTCGGGGGCGCTGCGCGGCACCTTGATCACGGAGATGCCGTCGTGCGGCGGCTGGCAGTCCGGGTAGGTGGCGTTGGGCGAGTACGACGAGACGTAGATGTAGACGCTGCGGCGCTCGGGCACCAGCGTGTGGGTGTGCGAGCCGCAGGCGGTCTCGACGGCGGCGACGTACTTCGGGTTCGCCTTGTCGCTGATGTCGAAGACCTTCATGCCCTCCCAGGACGACTTCTCGGTCGCGGGCTGGGTGGTGCTGTTGCAACTGCTGTCGCTGCGCGAGGAGTCGGTGGACAGGAACAGCAGGTTGCCGGAGACCGAGATGTCGTTCTGCGAGCCGGGGCACAGCACCTGTGCGACCGTCTTGGGCGCGGTCGGGTCGCTGATGTCGAAGATGCGGAACCCGTCGTAGTTCCCGGCGAAGGCGTACTGGCCCTGGAAGGCCAGGTCCGAGTTGGTGCCCTTCACCAGGTCCTTGGGGATGTTGGCGACGTGCGTGACGTTGGCCGAGTGGACGATCTCGTCCTGGCCGGGTATCTCGCCCTCGGCGATGGCCTCGCGCACGTCCGCCTCGGCGCTGCGGGAGACGTCCTTCCGGGTCGCCGGGGCGTCGCCGGGGTCGGGGGTGGCGACGGCCGGGTGGGCCGTGAGCAGCGCGGCCAGAAGGCCGACCGCCGCGGTGGCAACTCCCAGTCGTCTGCGCCGCGTTCGGGGGTCGTTGGACAGGGTCACTGCTTCCTCCCTTGTTCCGTTCACGACGGAACGGGTTCACGGACCACCGAAGTATCGTCTTCATCATGCACAGATCAACAGGGGTTAAACGGAGATGTAATCCAGGTTTCTTTGATCAGTGATGCGCGTAAGCGTGTTAGGACAGTCACCCACACTCACAAGGTGTACCTGCTCATCCCTCCCCCGGAGGGGCAACCCCAGCCACAGGAGGTCGTTGTGCACTTCCGCCGCGCGCTGCGCGCATCCCTCGCGACGGCGTCGCTCGCCGCCCTGGCCGCGTTCGCGCTCGGCGGCTGCGACTCCGGCTCGGACGACGACTCCAAGTCCGCCGCGTCGAACGGCCCTTCGGTGCTCCAGCCGGGCATGCCGGGCGAGGAGAACCGGACCCTGTCGGCCGAGGAGGCAGCCGCGGCCCGGGCCGAGGACGACACGCCCAACTCGGCCGACGTGTCGTACGTGCACCGGATGATCGAGCACCACGAACAGGCCCTGGAGATGTCCGAACTCGCCCCGAAGCAGGCCGAGTCGACGCAGGTGAAGCGGCTCGCCGAGCGCATCACGGCCGCACAGGGGCCGGAGATCGGCGCGATGAAGGGCTGGCTGACGACCCATCAGCAGCCGGAGCGGGGCGAGGGGCACGACCACACGGCGATGCCCGGGATGGCCACCGAGGCCCAGCTGAAGAAGCTGCGCGCGGCGCGCGGGCAGGACTTCGACGCCCTGTTCCTGAAGCTGATGATCGCCCATCACGAAGGGGCGATCACCATGGCCACGGACGTGAAGGCACAGGGCAACAACATCCAGGTCGAGGAGATGGCCGACGACGTGGTGGCCCAGCAGACGAGCGAGATCTCACGGATGCGGGACATGACCTGACGGCCGCGTGCCGCCACGCGCGGCCGTCAGCGCCGCGCGTGGCGGGGCGTCAGCGCCGAGCGTGGCGGGGCGTCAGCGCCGCGCGTGGCGGGGCGTCAGCGCCGCGCGTGGCGGGGCGTCAGCGCCGAGCGTGGCGGGGCGTCAGCGCCGAGCGTGGCGGGGCGTCAGAAACCCGATGTCCCTGGCCTGGGCGATCAGCTTCAGCGACCTGCGACGACTGTGCCCGGTCGCGCACATCACCGCGAGGACCGGATCGACGCCGTCCTCCTGGGCCGCCCGGTACTCCTGGGCGACGAGCCAGCGCCCCTCGACACCTCGCGGCCAGGCGGGGCGGGCGCGACGGGGGGCGGGATCGTCGAGGGGGCCGCTGAACTCGTCCGGATCACCGAGGTCGCCCGGGGCACCGAACCCGTCCGGGTCAGCAAGGTCGTCCGGGTCACCGCACCCGTCCGGGTCAGTAAGCTCGTCCGGGTCGCCGTGGCCGGCGGGCTCGCCCGCCCGGAGCCGGGCCTCGGTACCGGCCTCGGTCCGGGCCGGGGGGCCGTACGCATCACTCCGGCCGGGCGCATCGTCCCGCCAACGGAAGTCTTCGCGGCCGTGGGCGAACTCACCCCCGCCCGCACCCTCGTCGCCGTACGGCCACACCTGCGCGCCGTCCTCCTCGCGCGGCTCGATCCCGCCCGCCTCCGACAGCGGTCCCTCGATCCAGTCGGCGAGGACGGTGAGGTCGGCGAGGGAGAGGGCCGGCTGGGCCCGGACGTCCTCGACGGACAGGCATCCCGCGCTCACCACGGCCAGCGCGTCCACCCGAGCGCCGTCGGCGAAGCACAGCCGCACCTGGAACCAGGACGTGGCGCCTTCGCTCTCCCGCACTTCCCACGCGGGCCACACGGACACCGCGCCGTCCTCGAAACGGCGATCAGAAAGATTAAGAAAGGATGCTTCTAGCACACACGCAACGTAACCGCATCATCACATTCCATACGAACAGACCCAAAGGACACGCACACCGGGCACTCCGACGGCTCAGCTCCGCCCCCCTCCCCCGGCGGGCCCGCCGGTGCGATGCTGGAGGCATCAGCGATCTCCTGCCACACCTTCGGACAAGGAGTTCCGCCGTGCTGCGTGTCGCCGTCGTCGGTTCCGGTCCCAGCGGGGTCTACACCGCGCAGACCCTGGTCCAGCAGGACCCCGCCGTGCTGGTCGACGTACTGGACCGGCTGCCCTGCCCGTACGGCCTGGTGCGCTACGGCGTGGCACCGGACCACGAGAAGATCAAGTCCCTGCAGAACAACCTGCGCACGGTCCTGGAGCACGAGCGCGTGCGCTTCCTCGGTGGGATACAGGTGGGAGCCGGGGGCGTGCCGGCGGGGAGGCTGCGCGAGCTGTACCACGCGGTGGTGTACTGCGTGGGCGCCGCCACCGACCGGCATCTCGGCATTCCCGGCGAGGATCTGCCGGGCAGTTGGTCGGCGACCCGGTTCGTGTCCTGGTACAGCGCCCATCCGGACGCCGTGGACGACGGGTTCGTGCGCGGCACGCGGTCGGCCGTGGTCATCGGGGTGGGCAATGTCGCGGTGGACGTCACCCGCATCCTGGCCCGCGGCGCGGCCGAGCTGAGCCCCACGGACATGCCGCAGGCGGCGCTCCTGGCACTGGCCGCGAGCGCGGTCACGGACGTGCACATGGTGGGGCGCCGCGGCCCGTCCCAGGCCCGCTTCACCACCAAGGAACTGCGCGAACTGGGCGGCCTGCCGGGCGTCGAAGTCCGTTTGGATCCTGCGGAGTTGGCGCTCGACCCGGCCTTCGCTGACACCTCGGCCCTGCCCGCCGTACAGCGTCGCAACGTAGAGGTGCTGCGCGGCTGGTCCGCCCTGCCGCCCGGCGACGCGCCGCGCCGCATCCACGCGCGGTTCTTCCTGCGCCCTGTCGAACTCCTGGCCGACGGCGACCGGGTCGGCGCGGTCCGCTTCGAGCACACCCGGCCGGACGGCCACGGCCGGGTGACGGGCACGGGCCGGTTCGAGGAGATCGAGGCCCAGTTGGTCCTGCGTTCGGTCGGATACCAGGGCGTGCCGCTCGCGGGCCTGCCGTTCGACGCGGCCACGGGCACGGTGCCGCACACGGCCGGCCGGGTCGCCCCGGGCGAGTACGTGGCGGGGTGGATCAAGCGGGGTCCGACGGGTGTCATCGGGACCAACCGCCCCTGCGCGAAGGAGACGGTGACATCCCTGCTGGAGGACGCGCCGCAGCTGCTGCGCAAGGACGTGGCGCAGGACCCGCTGACGGCACTGCGCGCGGCGGGGCTGACTCCGGTGCAGTGGCCGGGGTGGCAGTCGATCGAGCGGGCGGAGGCCGCGCTCGGCGCGTCCCTGGGCAGGA